>NZ_KV790774.1:0-26068 GCF_001807735.1 Neisseria sp. HMSC31F04
GGGATTTTGGGGGGATTTTGCAAAGGTCTCTGCCTGTTCGAAAGGCTGTCATCCTAATCGGAGCGCAAACGGGCAATCAAGCAGGGAAACATGCTTTTACCAGCAGCCGACCTACCTTGCCGTGCCTTTACACGGCTTTTCACTCGGCGGCCATTCCGCAAAACGGCGTTGCCGTTTCCGCATCAACAGGACGCTTCCTTTTGATTTGAATTTTGATTTGAATTGGCTGAAAAATGGGAAAGGCCGTCTGAAAGCTGTTTTTCAGACGGCCTTTAACCGTTACAAGCGGAAAACTACGCTTCTTTATTTTCGGTCGCTTTCTGACGCAGGCGCAGACTCAATTCGCGCAACTGTTTGTCGTCCACCGCATTCGGTGCGTTGGTCAGCAGACATTGGGCGCGTTGGGTTTTCGGGAAGGCAATCACGTCGCGGATGGATTCTGCACCGGTCATCAACGTAACCAGACGGTCAAGGCCGAATGCCAAACCGCCGTGCGGAGGCGCGCCGAATTTCAGGTTGTCTAAGAGGAAGCCGAATTTTTCCTGTTGCTCTTCAGGGCTGATTTTCAGCGCGGCGAACACTTTTTCCTGTACGTCGGCACGGTGGATACGGATAGAACCGCCGCCGATTTCCCAGCCGTTCAATACCATATCGTAGGCGCGGGCCAGGCAGTTTTCAGGATCAGACGCCATCAGGTCTTCATGACCTGGTTTGGGCGAGGTGAACGGATGGTGCATGGCTGCCCAGCGGTCGCCGTCTTCGTCGTATTCGAACATCGGGAAATCGACAACCCACAAAGGTTTCCATTCGTCCACGAAGTAGCCGTTTTCCGCGCCGTGTTTCAAACCGACTTTGATACGCAGCGCGCCGATGGCTTCATTAACGACTTTGGCTTTGTCTGCGCCGAAGAAGATAATGTCGCCGTTTTGTGCGCCGGTACGCTCGATGATTTCTTTCAGGGCGTTTTCAGACAGGAATTTCACGATTGGAGATTGCAGGCCGCTGTCTTCGCCGTTGGAAAGGTTGCTGACATCGTTCACTTTGATATACGCCAAACCTTTCGCGCCGTAGATGCCGACAAATTTGGTGTATTCGTCGATTTCTTTGCGGCTGAATTTCGCGCCGTTCGGTACGCGCAGGGCAACCACGCGGCCGCCTTTCATGTCGGCTGCGCCACGGAAGACTTTGAATTCTTCGGTCTTCATCAGGTCGGTCAGCTCGGTGAATTTCAGGTTGATGCGCATATCGGGTTTGTCGGAGCCGTAGTAGAACATGGCTTCGGCGTAAGGCATACGCGGGAAATCGCCCAAGTCCACGCCCAACGCGTCTTGGAAGACTTGTTTTGCCATGCCTTCGGTGATGTCCATGATTTCATCCTCGTTCAAGAACGAGGTTTCCAAGTCGATTTGGGTGAATTCAGGCTGGCGGTCGGCACGCAAGTCTTCGTCGCGGAAGCACTTGGTGATTTGGTAGTAGCGGTCGAAACCTGCCACCATCAACAGTTGTTTGAACAATTGCGGCGATTGCGGCAGCGCGAAAAACTCGCCCGGATGAACGCGGCTCGGCACGAGGTAGTCGCGCGCGCCTTCAGGCGTGGAACGGGTCAGCATCGGAGTTTCGATGTCGATGAAGCCTTGCGCGTCCAGATAACGGCGAACGCCCATAGCGACTTGATAACGCAGGCGCAGGTTGCGCTGCATCACCGGACGGCGCAAATCGATAACGCGGTTGGTCAGGCGCACGTTTTCGCTGATATTTTCGTCGTCGATTTGGAACGGCGGCGTAGCAGCAGCGTTCAACACTTCGATTTCTTTGGCAAGGATTTCGATTTTGCCGGAAATCATTTTGTCGTTGGTCGTGCCTTCCGGACGGTTGCGCACGCGGCCGGTAATGCTCAAAACGTATTCGTTGCGGGCGGAATCGGCAGTGGCAAACGCTTCGGGCGTGTCGGGGTCAATCACGACTTGGACAATGCCTTCGCGGTCGCGCAGGTCGATAAAAATCACACCGCCGTGGTCGCGTCGGCGGTGTACCCAGCCTTTGACGGTTACGGTTTGGTCTAAGTATTGCTCGCTGATCAGGCCGCAATAGTTGGTACGCATAAAATCACCTTTTTATGATTGTTCAATTTAAAAAGAAAGAAAAGGCCGTCTGAAAAGACTCCTTAATTGTTTTGTTCCGTATCGCCGTTTTCAGACGGCCTGTATTCGGCAAAAGCTTTTGCCGGCACTTCGTCCGGCATCACCATGCCCAGCGAAATCACATATTTCAATGCGTCGTCCACGCTCATGTCGAGTTCGCGCACGTCGCTCTTTTTCACCATGATGTAATAGCCGCCGGTCGGGTTGGGCGTGGTCGGCACATAAACGGGAATATAGCCTTCCTGTGCCGGCAGGGCGGAGGCAACGCTTTCGGCCAAAGCACCGGATACGAATCCGATCGTCCAAATATCCGGCTGCGGAAAAGGAACCAAAACCGGCGTTTTAAACGAGCGGCTGTTGTCGGAAAATAAGGATTCGGATACTTTTTTTACGCTGGAATAGATGGATTTCACCACCGGGATACGCCCCAAAAGCGAATCCCACCCCTCCAAAATCTTGCGTCCCAGCATATTGGCGGCAAACACGCCGGTAATCAATAAGACGACTACGGCCACAAGGAATCCGGTTCCCGGCAGATGGAAGCCGAGGTAGCGTTCCGGCTGCCATTGCGCCGGAATCAATGCCGCCAACTGATCGGTCGCGGAAATAATATAACCGATTACCCACACGGTAACGGCAATCGGCGTCCATACCAGAACGCCGGTAATCAGGTATTTTTTCAGCGCTTTGCCAATACCGCCTTCTTGTTTTTTGTCTGCCATGCCTTTGTTCTATGTGGAGCAGGCTGCGCATTATACGCCGCCGTTTTGAAAGAAACGAATTTTTCAGACGGCCCCGGGTATCTTTGAAAGAGGCCGTCTGAAAGTTTTAAAAACCGTCCCAACCGTTGAACATCAAACCGAAACCGATACCGCTTTGTTTGTGGTTATAGTCAATCAGGCTCTCGCCGTAACCGTGAAAGCCGCGCACCACTCCCTGAAGTTTGCCCTTGATGGGGAAAGTGTAGGCCGCCTCCGCCGCGCCATAACCGCTTTTCGGGTTGTAGCGCAAGGTGGTCGAAAAATTATGTTTGTCGTTCAGGCGGTATTGCAGTTTGACGTCGCCATAACCCAAATATTTGGTTAAATCGGGGTTATCGTTATCTTCGCCTCTGCTGTCGAAAAGCCTCATCCAAACGCGCGGGATAACCGTCAGCTTGCCCCACTCCATACCGGCCATCGCGTAAACTTTATTCCAAGAACGCGACTCCGGCCTGCTTTGCCCGTTTGACTGATGGGCAAAACCCACACCCAACATACGGAGCCTGCCGCCCCATGGCAGCTGGGCCTTCACGGGCTGGGTAATGAAGATTTCAGGCTCGTAATCCGTATTGCGGAACGGCGCGGAACGGCGGCCTTGGTTATAAATCTGCCAATCGGATTTCTGGGTATAGCCAAACCATAAGTCGGCACGGCTTTTAAACAAATCTTCGGCAATTTTGCTCTTGAAAGAAACCTGCATTTTGGTTTCTATCCGTTTTTGATTCGAAAACCGTTCCTTCAAAGCTGCGCCCCGCGTTGGCGAGGACGGCGCATAATTCGGGCTGCTGTTGTACCATACGGGCATGAGGTACATAGGGTTGTGTTCCCGTACGGTTAAAATACCGTGCGGATCGTTGGCATCCAAATCATACATCTGACTCAAAGGCGTATAGGCGGCTGCCGCATCGGCTAATTCTTGAGACGGCTCCGCCTGCCCTTCCGGCGTATCAAACACCAACGTCGCCTCTTTATTCCCTACACTCTGACGAACGCTTTGCACAACGTCGAGCTGAGGTTTGCCGTCAGCTTCATGCTCTGAAAGCGGCTGCTCCGGCGGCAATTGTGCGGCAAAAACCTTATCGTAACAGGCCAACCTTAAGGCATTGTCTTGCAATAACGTACATTGCAACGCGGCATCGTTGGCAACTGCGGCTGCCGGCAACGCAGCTGCAACAGCAAAAAGCAAAAAACGGTATTTATACATTCATCCACTCTGTTTCATGCAGAATTGTCCGGTGCCGCCCCCAATTACGCCACCATAAAAAACAACCCCCGCCAACCGCAAGGCGGCCGTCTCGGGGGCGTTGGTCGGCAAAGGCTGTTATGCCATTGCTTTAATTTTGGCAGACAGACGGCTTTTGTGTCGTGCTGCTTTATTTTTGTGGAATACGCCTTTGTCGGCAATGCGATCCAACACTTTTACCGCGTCGCGGAATACGGATTGTGCTGCGGCTTTATCGCCTGCTTCAACAGCTTTCAAAACTTTTTTTACGGCAGTGCGGAACGCAGTACGCAAACTGGCGTTATGCGCGCGGTTTTTCACTGCCTGACGTGCACGCTTGCGGGCTTGTGCGCTATTGGCCATATCGGATATCTCCTGAATGAATTGAATTTCGTAAACTCGGCATTTTAATAACTAAACTGCCCAGATGCAAGGTTTTTATCGTAAAGGCTTTTTCAGACGGCCTCCTTTGTGTACGGTTGGACGCAAAACCGGCAAACCCCTCACAGGAAGTTATGTTTAATATTTTGATTTTTTGTAAAAATAACATTACAATCCCCTCATCCTGCCGAACCGAATCAGTGCATACTGAAATAAACGGCAGGAAGCTTTTTTATCAACACCAAGGAATGATAGCCATCATGAAAAAAACTTTATTGACTGCAATGATTGCACTGGCTCTTGCCGCCTGCGGCGGAAAATCCGAACAGGCCGCCGATTCACAAAACAACGGTCAAACGCCTGCAACTGCTGCCAATAGCAGCGCTACCGACGCGCTGAATATCTACAACTGGTCGAATTATGTGGATGAAGACACCGTAGACGAATTCAAGCAAGCCAACAACTTGAAACTGGTTTACGACTTATACGAAAACAACGAAACGCTGGAAGCCAAAGTGCTGACAGGGAAGTCGGGCTACGACTTGGTGGTTCCCGGCATCGCCTTCCTTCCGCGCCAAATTCAGGCCGGTGCCTATCAAAAAATCAATAAAGACCTAATCCCGAATTACAAAGACATCAATCCCAAATTGCTGGAGATGTTGGCAACTGCCGACCCCGGCAACGAATATGCCGTCCCCTATTTTTCCGGCGTCAACACCGTGGCGATTACAGCCAAAGGCAAAGAGGCTTTGGGCGGCCAGTTACCTGAAAACGGCTGGGATTTGCTATTCAAACCCGAATACACGTCCAAACTAAAAGGCTGCGGCATCGCCATGTGGGATACGCCGAGCGAAGTCTTCCCCATCATCCTGAACTATCTGGGCAAGGATCCGGCAGGTAAAAATCCCGCCGATATTGAAGCCGCGGCGGAAGTGTTGAAAAAAGTGCGCCCAGACATCAAACGTTTCAGCCCGTCATTGATTGACGAACTGGCGCGAGGCGACGTCTGCTTGGCTGTCGGCAACGGCGGCGACCTGAATATGGCGAAGAAACGTTCGGAAGAAGTCGGCAGCAAAGTCGGCATCGAAGTTTTGACACCGAAAGGCATGGGTTTCTGGATTGAATCTTGGCTGATTCCTGCCGATGCCAAAAACGTGGCTAATGCACACAAATATATCAATTACACACTGCAACCCGAAGTCGCCGCCCGAAACGGTAATTTCGTTACCTTTGCTCCTGCAAGCCTGCCTGCCAAAAAACTGATGGATCCGAAGCTGGTTGAAGTCCGTTCGATTTTCCCGAACGATCAGGATATGGCCGATGGCTTTGTGATGCCTCAAATGAGCAATGAAGCGAAAAAACAAACCGTCGATTTGTGGCAAAAAATTAAATCAGGCAACTGATTTCTCTGAAAAAAAGGCCGTCTGAAAACTTTCAGACGGCCTTTTATTATTTTATGGCTGGCATACAGTTTAATTCTTTTTACTATACGCCCAATCGGCAGCCTCGTTCTGCCAATCCACGGTTCCTCCGCGTAACAGCGTTTGCATCATTTCCGCAGTTTCTTCATCAAGTTGCTTTGATTTTTCCATCAATGCTTCATTGGCAAACGGCGGCACTTCTGGGTCATACAGTTCTGATAAGGCAAATAAGTGATATCGGTCTCGGGCCGCGTAAAACTCACTCAAATCCTTAGCCTGCGCCAACGGTACGCCCAAGCTTTCCAAAGCAATCCGTCCGCTGCGAATCGCACCGTCAAAAGTTTCCCTGACGATAAAATCCGCTCCTGCATGATGCAGGTTGTAAGCATGTTGTTGCCCATGCGCCCTGGCAATAATGGTCAGCGTAGGATAATGCCGGCGAACGAACTTCACCACTTCTGTTGACTGGTCGTCATCCCCGATAGCAACAATCAATAATTTGGCCTTACCCAAGCCGATGGAGTTCAATAATTCCGGGCTGGTCGCATCGCCGTAGTAAATTTTACAGCCATATTTACTCAAACCTTCCACGGTTTCGGCATGAAAATCAATGACTGTGGTATGAAAGCCGCATCCTGTCAGCATACTGTTGATTTGCCGTCCAAATCGCCCATGCCCCAACAAAATAATCGGATTTTCCTCATGTATTTCGTCGTTCGGACGACTCTCGTTTTCTTTGGCTATACCTCGCGGAGCAATCACCTTATCGTACAGGATAAACAATACCGGCGTCAGCAGCATGGATAATGCGACCACAAGGGAAATACGGTCAGCCAGTGCTTGTGGCAATACACGATTCTGCTGGGAAATAGACAGAAGCACAAAGCCAAACTCTCCAGCCTGAGCCAAACTCAAAGCAAACAATTTACCTGCTGTAGAAGGCAATCGGAACAGTTTGCCCAATATAAGCAACACGACTATCTTTACCACCATAGTGGCAACAGTTAAACCCAGAATCAGTAAAAACTCCCGGCCTAACAAGCCGAAATTCATACCCGCGCCAACCGTAATAAAAAACAAGCCAAGCAACAAGCCTTTGAACGGCTCCAAATGGCTTTCCATTTCATGTCGGTATGAGCTGTTTGCCAATGCCACACCTGCAATAAAAGCACCCAGTGCAGGAGACAAACCGATCAACGACATCAAAGTTGCAATTCCGACCACCACAGCCAAAGTAAATAATGTAAACATCTCCCTCAGGCGGCTCTTGCTGATAAAGCGGAAAGTAATTGGAACAAGATAGCGCACACCGACGACAATGACAGCAATTGCCGCCACGCTGACCAAAGCGATTACCCAGCCCGGCTGGTCAGCCAAAAGATTGGTTTGCACATCACTATGATCCGATTTGACGACAGCCGTACCCAACAAGGGTAGTAACGCCAACATAGGAATAGCTGCAACATCCTGAAACAGCAATACGGCAAAACCGGCCTGTCCGCCCGGAGTCGGCAGCAAATTCTTCTCACTAAATGTCTGCAGCACAATGGCTGTGGATGACAATGCCAAGATACAGCCGACGGCCACACCTGTCTGCCAAGTTTGCCCCAGCAACATGGCCAAGCCGGCAATGGCAGCCAAAGTCAATCCGACTTGCAGCCCACCTAAACCCAATAGTTTATGCCGCAAACGCCACAGCATCTGTGGTGCCAATTCCAAACCAACCAAAAACAGCATCATTACCACACCGAATTCCGCAACGTGCTGTATGGATTGTGCTTCTTTCCCCACCAGCCCCAATACAGGCCCGATTAAAATCCCGGCTGCCAAATAACCCAACACCGAACCCAAGCCCAATTTTTGCGAAACCAAAACGGCAGCTACGGCAAAAGCCATATAAATAAAAGTGAAAAGTAAGATTTCCGTCATATTTTTATTCTCGTATTTTCAAACACTTTTCAGACGGCCCCTCCTTATCAGGTAAGGCCGTCTGAAAAAACATTCCAAGCGCCACAGATAACTTATTATTTTAACCTACTCAAGCCATAAGTAAGCATGACTTGTTTAAAATAATACGAAAGACCGTCTGAAAAAATTAAAGAGTTTTTCAGACGGTCTTAAATATAAGGAGTCCCAAATTGATTTACACAACATATTGAGAACAAAGCCACTCAGATTGCAAAAGTGTACCTTCTTTCAAATTCTTAAGAAGAAAATTGCCATGTCCCCCTTTTATCAGGGTGCAGATAATCCATTCCGCTTTTATCTTTAGTTGCAGGACGCGCAATAGGAGTAAACCTTTAATCAACATTGTTCTGCATACAACAGGTAAAACAAATGGCCGACATTACCATGCTATTTCATGCTGTTATCCGAATAGGCAAATTTAGTAATATAAATAGAATACTCTATGACATCTCACAAAAGAAATTTGACACACAGACTGTCATGCAGCCAAGCAAGACGGTCACATACAATCCACAAGAAAATTTATTAAGAGTGACTAACAAACCAACGAATCTGTTCTGTTCATAGTAACTTAAATGGCTTTTTACATAAGGATAATCTTAATTCAAAGGTGGATATCCCAGTTCATCTAGAACAAATCCTAATTTAATATCCTCTTGTAACACTAATAGATAGCCGTACCATTTTCTACATATTAGTCCAAATTCAAAAAATAGCCTAAAGCCTGTTATACAGGCTTTAGGCTATTCAGAATTTATTAGTAACAGATCAATATCTCAAATTGCTACCAATATTATCAACAATACGAGGAGTAATGAAAATCAAGAGTTCAGTTTTCTTATCAGATCTAGTTTTCGACTTAAACAAGTTTCCAACAACCGGAATATCGCCTAATAATGGAACTTTACTTACGCCTTCTGAGTTTTCCTCTTGATAAATACCACCTAAAATTAGCGTTCCACCGTCTTCTACCATAACATTGGTATTTAAACGCTGAGTATTTATACAAGGTTCGGTAGCCCTACAATCTGAATTTACTGAATCTTTATTGATCTTAATATCCATAATTATCTGGCCATCAGGAGTAATATTAGGCGTTACAGTCATACCCAATACTGCTTTCTTAAATGACGTAGATGTAGCACCACTTGAAGAGGCTTCTTGATATGGAACTTCAGTACCCGCTTCAATTATCGCTTCTTTGCGGTCCTGTGTTAAAACACGAGGAGTTGAAACTATTTTCAACTTATTCTGCGCCTGTTGTGCAGACAGCTCTAACCCCAGGGCACCAGAAGATAACGCATGAACCAAAGCAATACTTGACGTAGCAGCAGCTATAGGTAAATTCACATTAGGGTCAACAGTCCATGCTGGCAATGCTGGAATATCTTGGGATGGATTTCTACTCCAATTTGCAAGAGTTCTTTGCTTATCTACATAACTATTACGGTTAGCACCAGCATTAGCCCAGTTACTCCCCCAACTATTTTTACCATTTGAACCTGCATATCCGAATTTAACACCCAATTGACGTGAGAAGCCGTCTTCCGCCTCCACAATTCTAGCCTCAACCATCACCTGCCGTGCGGGAACATCTAATTCTGCAATTAATTTTTCAAATTTTTGCAGTATAAAAGTATTATCAGTAATAACTAAAGTATTGGTAGCTGGATCAATTAATGCACTACCCCGACTACTCAAAATTGTTTTACTTCCATTACCACTACTAGAAGAATCATCTAATTTCAGTATCTTACGGAATTCCTCTACATTTTTATATTTTAATTGGAAGGTTCTAGAATACAAAGGACCTAACTCATCAATTTCCCTCTGTTGAGTCAAAATTGCTTTATCTTTAGCTAACAATTCATCTCTAGGTGCAACATTAATTACATTACCTGTTTTTCGCATATCCAAATTGCGAGCTTGCATTACTAAATCTAACGCTTGATCCCAAGGAACATCTTTAAGAGTCAATGTCATTTTTCCTGTAACACTATCGCTAGCTACAATATTCATACCTGACTCTTTAGCCAGAATTTGCAACACTGTACGGACATCAACATCTTGAAAATCCAAGGAAACTTTATTACCCTTAAATGATTTATTTTGATTAGAAGGGAGACCTGAACCTTCAACTGATGATTTCTGAGTTATTTCAATAACAAGGCGATCATTCATTGTTTTAATGCTATGAGCCCATGCGCCTTGATTTTTGATAACCACCTGAGTGTCATTACCAATTCTCTTTAGAATAACATTTCGAACAGGTGTACTAAAATCAGTCACATCCAAATTACGCTGAGCTTGAACAGGGAGCGGATAATTTTTTAATGTAATTGTTAAACTACCATTATTCTGTTTAATATCAGGTTTACCCTGATATTTTCTAGTCATGATCTCAACAATACCATTTGATCTTCCTGACTTTCTAAAATCAACCGTAACTGCAGCAACTTCAGAACTTGCAGTTTTACTATTTACCATTTGAGCACTGGGTGTCGTATGACTCGAAGACACCGCTTCATTAATATAAATCCAAACTTCTTTACCTTTAACCTCTGCTTTATACTGTCCTAATCTGTTTAGACCCAACAATACACGAGCATTATTTCTATTTTTTACTGCTGTAACCTGGTTTAATAATGAATCTGCATACTCAAATGTAGATTGTGGCAATGTGACTCCAGTAGATGGAAAATCTAAAGCAACACGAGAAGAAGGTTCATTTACCATCGAATTTGATGGCAAAACTGTATCTTTATCAAATTTAACTTTAACAATCTTCTGATTATTTGGCAATGTAGAAACATTAATATCAGTAATATTGCCCGCAAAGACAGATTGCACAGCCAATGTCATTCCTAAAATTGGAAAAATTTTAACAGCCACTAATTTTTTCATAATATTAACCCCTTAAATCCTAATTTTTTACCTATTCTGAACCATTTAATATTAATTCAGATTGGCGAAAAGTCCAATTACCATAAGCATCCTCAACCAATTCTGTTATATCTATTGCATCAGCCCTTATATTTGTGATTCGCCCATAGTTTTGACCGATATAATTACCTTTCCCTACAGTATAAACATGACCATCTACCTCAACAAAGGCTGATATTTTACCTTTTTGATTAAATGAGCCAACATATTTAATACTGTCTAATCCAAAAGCCTCTAACACCTCTTTTGGTCTATTCAAATCTGGAGCATTAACACCATTTTGATTAGTACTCAACCTTTTACTATTAAACGCATCTAATGTTGGTTGCATAGGAGGAGTATAAGTCAACTGAGGTGCCCCTTGAGGAATATCTACAGGAGTAAACTTTCCCTCAGCCTTTTTTTTTGTTGCGTCAACCCATTCGCGAAGATCGCCTGGCTCCGCATCACACGCTGACAACAGTAACAAACTTGACAACAAACAAAGTTTTTTTATCATTTCAATTCCCCATTAATCTTACTGAGCAGCAGAGGCAGAAGCAGCCTCATTCCGCTTCCGCTCTGCTTCTAGATCTGCAGCAGGACGAGCTTTATATGTATTTGCGATAGCGTCGAGAGTGATTAAACCAGTTTTATCATCTTTCTTTATATTTAGCTGACTTAAGGTAATTATTCGCGATAACTCTCCTATATCTCGTGCAAATTTAGCTACTTGGTCATATTGACCACTAATTGAAAGATTATATGGAAGACGCTGAATTGCACCGTCATTTATTGGCTCCAGTGGGGATAATCCACTTAATTGCAAACCATTCTTCGAAGCTGCTTGATGCAACTCCTGAATTAAATTTGGTATTTCTTTATCTGTTGGAAGTTGTTTCAATAATTGATCAAATGAAGCTCGAAGTGCCTCCAACTCTAATTTTAAGTTATTCAAATTAGCAGCTTGTATACTTTTCTGTCGAAAAGTTTCTTTTAAACTAACCTCTTTTTCTTTAGCAACATCCAGTTCAGCCAACTGCTCCTTAAAAAAGAATAAATATCCTAACCCTAATATTATGATAATTAACAAACAAGCTAATCCATATTTTAATGGGTCATTTAGTTCATGTAGATTCTTAAAATCCAAATCTTTACTCGCCATTTTATCTTCCCCCATTCGATGCATTTTGTTCAGCTGGTGCCACTACTGATGCACCAGATGCAAACTCTTTTGATACAGCATCAGCTTCTACTCCAGACCCAACACTAAGCACTTTATTATTTAGGGATATTAAGTCTGCCTTAACAACAAATTCCTGACCATTATCTGTCTTTTTGATTCCTAAAAGCTCAGGCTGTCCAAATACCATAGTAGAAGGCAAGGATTTCATAAACATTGCAATTCGGTTATCACTAGAAGCCTTACCTTTTATTTCATAACTTTTCTCATTAGCTGAAGATACTGAAAGTAGAAAAGCCCCTTCTGGTATAAGCTGATTTAACGTGTCTATTATATGTGCACCTTCGAAACGTTTACCTTGTAGCTCTTCCACTTTCTGTTTTTTCGCAAGAAAATCTTCCTTTTCTGCTTTCAAACTAGCTATCTCCGCTATTGCTGTATCTAGCGTTTTAATTTCACCTTCTAAAAAGGCATTTCTACTTTCTTGAGTAGAAATGGCTTGATTGATGCCCATAAAAGCTACTACTGATAAACCAACCCCAACAAGCCCTGAAGCAACCATCACAGCATTAAATTTTTGCTTTTTCTTTTGGTTTAACTCTTCCCGATACGGCAAGAGATTAATTTTGATCAAGTCCATCATTTTTACAACCCCCTTAAAGCCAGACCGAATGCAACTGTTAAACCAGATCCGTCTTGATGCAATTCGGATGCATCCACTTGCTTACCATACTGTAAACAACTAATTGGATTAATACATTCGGCAGCAGTGTTTGTTTGGGAAAAAATAACCTCTGTTAATCCAATTTGGGCAGATACTGCACCGGTCAAGAAAATATGTTTGATATTCGAGAATTGCTCCCCAGATTGCGTAGTATAGTAAAATTGCAAAACTCGCTGAATTTCTTGAGCTACTTGGACATTAAATCTATCAGAAATTTGAATCTGATAATCTGCAGGCCTATCCCCTCCTTTTTGCATTACTTGCGCTTGTTCTTCACTAACTTGATAAGTTCTTTGAATCAATTGATTTAACTGCTCCCCCCCCAATGGCGATTCTTGTCTATATAGTATTTGACCATCTTGCATAACAAGAGAATACATTTCACTTTCTGAAATGTTAACAACAACAACTTTCTCCCCTTGCAACTCGGGAGATTGATCATTCAACCAATAATTAAAGGCATTTGCCTGAGCGAAAATATCAACATCCAAAAATTTTGGGGTCAAATTAGCACTATCAAACGCCTCCAATCTAGGCTCAATATCTTCCTTTCGCGAAGCAACTAGCAAGAGCTTATTTTGAGAAGAGTTACCACTCAGTATCTGATAATCATAATTGACTTCTTCCAAAGGCACTAACTGGGCAATCTCAAATTCTGCAAAATCCTCTACATCCATCTCCGTATCTTTTGCACTATACGAAACTGTCTCAATAGTTGTGAGTGTTTGAGGCATTGCAACAACGATATTGCGATTATTGGTATTTAATTGGGTATACGCATGTTGCAAATATAAGACTAGCTGATCGTAATCCAGTATTCGATTTCCTTTTATGATGTTTTTAGGCAAACGAACTACGGAGTACTTTTCCAACTGAACTTGATTTAAATTACGACCAGACAGATAAACCATTTTAATGGCATTCTGAGTAACATCTATACCGACTGCACCTCGCGCAGAAAAGCCTGACGAAGCTTTACCTTTTGTATTTTTTCCATTTTTTGTTAAACGCATAACTAATTTCCCTGCCATGTAATATTGGTTACAATATCGGCTTCCGTAAGCGGTTGATACGAATGTGCAGTAATTGATTTACTGCCCTGTCTAAACGTTAAACCCATTTTACTTTATTTAATGCCTTCTTGGGTAAATATTACTTAGTCATGATTAAAAAATTTCTCACCACGCTATTCGGTTTGCTTGTCGGACTGATTCTCTTCGCTATCGGCCTATTGGCGATTGCTGTCTTGATTACCTACCCGAAATTACCTGCCTTAGATGCAGTTCAAAACTACCAACCTAAAATGCCGCTAACCATTTACTCTGCCGATGGAAAATTAATTGGCTCTTATGGTGAGGAACGGCGGGCATTTACCGAAATCAAAGAGTTTCCTCAAGTATTAAAAGATGCTGTGATTGCTGCAGAAGACAAACGCTTTTATCAGCATTGGGGAGTAGATGTATTTGGTGTAGGCCGTGCAATGGTGGGGAATCTACGCTCAGGCGGAGTTCGTTCCGGTGCCAGTACAATTACACAGCAGGTCGCCCGTAACTTTTACCTGACCAACGAACAAACTTTCACACGAAAATTTAACGAAGCTTTACTTGCTTACAAAATAGAACAATCTTTAACTAAAGATCAGATTTTAGAACTTTACTTCAACCAAATTTATTTGGGGCAGCGTGCATATGGCTTTGCTGCCGCATCACAGGTTTATTTCAATAAACCTGTGCAAGAACTAAATTTAGCAGAGGCCTCAATGTTGGCAGGTTTACCCAAATTCCCCTCTGCTGCCAACCCACTAGTCAACCCGAAACGGGCGAAACAACGCCAAGAATACATACTCAATAATATGGTTGAGCTCGGTATGATTACTCCTACTGAAAAAAATGCGGCTTTTAATCAAGAGCTGCATTACGAACGACATGTTCAAGATATCGACCAAACTTCGTTGTATGTCGCGGAAATGGCACGTCAGGAACTCTACGAGAAATATGGAGAAGATGCCTACACGCAAGGCTTTAAAGTGTATACAACGGTAGATACCGAAAGCCAACGCATTGCCACCAATGCATTACGCAAAACTTTACGCGGCTTTGATCGGGGCAGCGCTTATCGTGGTGCCGAGGGATATTTGGAACTAGGCAAAGACAGTGATGAAGATCTTGAAGAAATAGTCGGCAAATACCTATCTACCATGCATGCCGTTGACGGGCTGGAACCTGCCGTTATTATTGAAGCATCAAAAAACACCGGTATTGTCGCTCAAATCACAACAGGCGACCGCGTTCGTTTAACCCCCGCTCAAATGGGAAGTGCGCGCAATGCCATCCTCAATGCAAAACTCGAAGAAGCACAACTTCGTCCGGGTGCGGTTATCCGCCTGCAAAGGATCAAAGGCGGCGGATGGCGTATCGCCCAAGAACCTGCCTTACAGGGCGCATTAGTTGCCTTGGATGTACACACCGGCGCGGTAAAAGCTTTAGTTGGCGGTTATAACTTCCACAGCAAAAATTTCAACCGAGCTACCCAAGCCATGCGTCAGCCGGGTTCTTCATTTAAACCTTTTGTATATTCGGCAGCACTGGCAAAAGGCATGACAGCTGCAACTTTAATAAATGACGAACCGCTTTCCATTCCCGGAGCAGGACGGGGAGGTCGGCCTTGGACACCGAAAAATTCAGACGGCCGTTATGATGGTCCGATTACACTGCGCCATGCGTTGACCAAATCCAAAAATATGGTTTCCATCCGTATCTTGATGGCCAATGGTGTGGACTATACACAGCAATATATCCAAAAATTTGGCTTCAAACCGTCCAACCATCCTGCCAACCTTTCAATGGCACTTGGAGCGGGATCAAGCACTCCTTTACAAATGGCTGAAGCCTATGCTGTTTTTGCGAACGGCGGCTACAAAGTTTCTGCGTATGTCATCGACAAAATCTATGATTCGCAAGACCGCCTCAAAGCCCAAATGCAACCGCTTGTCGCCGGGGAGAACGCACCGCAGGTTATCGACCCGCGCAATGCCTACATCATGTATAAAATCATGCAGGATGTCGTCAAATACGGTACTGCTCGAGGCGCATTGTCTCTGGGCCGCTCGGACATTGCTGGCAAAACCGGCACGACCAATGACAACAAAGACGCATGGTTTGTCGGTTTCAACCCAGACATCGTAACCGCCGTCTTCATCGGCTTCGACAAACCGCGCAGTATGGGTCGTGCTGGCTATGGCGGCACTATCGCCCTGCCTGTTTGGGTGGAATATATGCGTCACGCATTGAAAGGCAAAGAAAGTAAAGGCATGAAGGTGCCGACCGGCTTGGTACTGCGTGGAGGAGAATATTTCTACAAAGAACGTCAAACTACCGACCCGTCGATTAGAATTGACAACACCAGCAGCCGCCCCGCCAATGAAAACACTGATACAGGTTCACTAACCCAAACAGATCAAGACAATGGTGAACAAGAGCTGAAACCCATCAACAGGGTAACGGAAGAAACCGAAGTCAAACCAATCAACCGAAAACCCACGGCCGATAACGATTTGAACGATTTATTCTGATGCACCCCAACGGCAACGTCTCCCAAACGTTGCCGTTTCTTTATCTGCAAACACCATCATCCCACACCCTTCATTAAAAATAAAATATATTAAAATCATATATATATGAACCAAATAGGCCGTCTGAAAACCATTTTAACCACGACTCGCGTTTCTTAGCGGAAAAATAGCGTACACTACGCCGCTTTACACACTGGCCAAAAGCCCCGCATCCACAAGGAAACCGATTAATGACCACCGGTCAAATCACCACACTCCCCGTCCCCAGCGGACACGGCAGCCTGGATCAATATATCCACACAGTAAACAGCATCCCGTTGCTCACCCCGGAAGAAGAACACAATCTGGCCGAACGCAAAATGGGAGGCGACGTAGAGGCCGCCAAACAACTGATCCTTTCGCACCTCCGCGTCGTTGTATCCATCGCCCGCGGCTACGACGGCTACGGCCTTAACCAAGCCGACCTGATCCAGGAAGGCAATATCGGCCTGATGAAAGCCGTCAAACGCTACGAACCCGATCGCGGCGCACGGCTGTTTTCTTTTGCCGTTCACTGGATTAAGGCCGAAATTCACGAATTCATCCTGCGCAACTGGCGTTTGGTACGCGTCGCCACCACCAAACCGCAACGCAAACTGTTCTTCAACCTGCGCAGCATGCGCAAATCCCTGTCCGCACTTTCACCGAAAGAGGCGCAGGCCATTGCCGACGACTTAGGAGTCAAACTCTCCGAAGTTTTGGAAATGGAACAACGCATGACAGGCAAAGATGTCGCCTTGCTGGCAGACAACAGTGACGATGACGACAACTTTGCCCCCATAGACTGGCTGGCAGACCACGACAACGAGCCGACGCGCCAAATCGAACGCAAAGCCCACTACACCCTGCAAACCGAAGGCCTGCAAAACGCACTGGCCAAACTCGACGACCGCAGCCGCCGCATCGTCGAGACACGCTGGCTGCAGGACGACGGCGGGCTGACACTGCACGAACTGGCTGCCGAATACGGCGTTTCCGCCGAACGCATCCGCCAAATAGAAGCCAAAGCCATGCAAAAACTGCGTACCTTTTTGGCAGAAGAAACAGAACAGTAACACCCTGCACCCCGCATGCAGGCCGTCTGAAAACAAATATACCGCCACCAATACGGCCCATCGTCCCGCATCAGACATAAAATCCCTTTCAGACGGCCTTTTGCCTATCCGGCAAAAGTTAGGCTAAAATCGGCGTGTTTTTTCCAACCCACTACAAAGGTTTTATTATGCTGACAGGCAGCTTGGTTGCATTGATTACCCCCATGCACGAAGACGGCAGCGTCAATTTCCAACAACTCGAAACACTGATTGACTGGCACATTGCCAACGGCACCGACGGCATCGTCGCCGTCGGCACTACGGGAGAATCCGCCACCCTTTCCGTAGCAGAACACACCGCCGTTATCGAAGCAGTAGTCAAACATACCGCCAAACGCGTTCCCGTCATTGCCGGTACGGGGGGCAACAGCACTGCCGAAGCAGTCGCCCTTTCGCAAGCCGCCAAAAAAGCGGGTGCGGACTACACCCTGTCAGTCGTCCCCTACTACAACAAACCGTCCCAAGAAGGCATTTACCGCCATTTCAAAACCATTGCCGAATCGGTCGATATCCCGATGATTATCTACAACGTGCCCGGACGTACCGTGGTAGACATGAGCAACGAAACCATCCTGCGCCTAGCCGAAATTCCCAACATCGTCGGCGTTAAAGAAGCGAGCGGCGCCATCGGCCGAGAAATCGACTTAATCAACCATGTTCCGGAAGGCTTTGCCGTTTATTCCGGCGACGACCCCACAGGCATCGCCTTCATGCTGTGCGGCGGCCATGGCGTGATTACCGTGGCAGCCAACGTTGCCCCCAAACTCTTCTCCGACATGTGCCGTGCCGCCCTAAACGGAGAAATCCCACGCGCACGCGAACTGAACAAACAACTCACCCCGATTTACGATGTTATGTTCTGCGAACCCAGTCCTGCCGCCCCAAAATGGGCTGCAGAACAACTCGGCGTCTGCGCCGCACACGTCCGGCTGCCCATCATCCCCCTCACCGAAGGCGGGCAAGCCAAAGTACGTGCCGCACTGGCCGCAGCCAAACTGATTTAATCCCACACGGAGTCCGTATGAATCCAATCAAACCCGCCATTTTGGCTCTTTCCCTCCTCAGCCTGGCCGCATGTTCGGGCAGTAAAAAAGAACAACCCAAACTCGACTATCAATCGCAAAACCGCAAAGTCGTGAACCTCGAAGTCCCACCCGACCTGACCAACCCCGGGCAAAACAGCCTTTACCAACTGCCTGCCGGCAGCGGCGCCGTCCGCGCCAGCGACGTCAACCGCAACCGCGCAATCAACCAACATGCAGGCGGCCAGACCGTCCTCGCAGGCGTGAGCGGTGTCAAAATGGAACGGGACGGCAGCCAACGTTGGCTGACCGTATCCGGCAAAAAACCCGCCGAACTGTGGCCGCTGCTGAAAACCTTCTGGCAGGAAAGCGGCTTTACCATTGCAAGCGAAGAACCCGCCATCGGCCAAATGGAAACCGACTGGGCTGAAAACCGAGCCAAACTCTCCGGCGGCGGCCTCCGCAGCCTGCTCGAAAAAATCGGCTTGGGCGGCGTTTACTCCACCAGCGAGCGCGACAAATTCATCATCCGCATCGAACAAGCCAAAAACGGCGGCACAGACATCTTCTTCGCCCACAAAGGCATGAGCGAAACCTATACCGACCGCAGCGAAGAACGCACCATGTGGCAGCCGCGTCCGAACGATCCGAACCTGGAAGCCGCCTTTTTGGCACGCTTCATGCAATACCTGGGCGCGGACGAAAAACAAATCCAGTCCGAACTCGGCGACACTGCCGCCGCCAAACAGACTTCCAACCTGGCCAAACTGGAAAACGGCAGCCTGCTGCTCTCCGGCGACTACTCGCGTAACTGGCGGCGCACCGCACTGGCACTCGACCGGATCGGCCTGACCGTTATCGGCCAAAATACCGAGAAACACGCCTTCCTCGTGCAGCCTGCACAAGCCGAAGGTGCCGCAGTCCGAGAGAAGAAACCCGGACTCGTCGGCCGACTGTTCGGCAAAAAAGCCGCCGCACCGACCCAGCAGCCCGAATTAGTTGCCTTCCTCGAACCGGTCAAAGAAGGTGCAAGACTGCGCATCCTCAACAGGGACGGCAGCCTCTATACCGGCCCGGAAAGCAAAGAATGGCTGAACCGCCTGCATACCGAGCTGCGCTAAGGAAAGCTAAAAACCATCGGATACAGGCGTAAAACCCGCCATTCGCGGAAACCGCGATAGATATCCGCAAACGGCATAAGGCCGTCTGAAAACCAACATCGCGTTTTCAGACGGCCTTCCTCCATTGGAACAACCGTCCAAACACCACAACCGCAAAAACACCGCTATCCGCATCCGCAACCGTATTTTTGCAAATCGGAACAAAATTACCCGTTATATAAAAACACGTTAAATCCTTGCCCCACACAAAAAATTACTTTACCCTGCACTGGCCTGGACACCTCAGGCGCATTTTAGGAAACATAACCATGAACAAAAAAATCGCAGTTCTGCTGGCCCTTGCCGCCGCAGTTGCCGCACCCGCCGCCATGGCGAAAGACATCAAAATACAGGAAAACTCCGCCGGCCTGTCCGAACAACTGACCGAAAACCTGGCCGCTACCGCCGTTTCCATGGGCGTAAAAGAACCCCTATCCATCAGGAAATCCGCCGACGGCGTAACCATCTCCGGCAGCAGCAGCACACGGTGCAACATCAAACTGAACAACGGCAAAATCGCCGGCGTCAGCTGCAAATAAGCCGCACAAACCCAACAGGCCGTCTGAAACCACTTTCAGACGGCCTGTTTGTTTTACCCCCCAAAAACAACACTTCTGCGCACCCTGCCGCAACGCTTTCAGACGGCCTGCACACCATCCTGACAAAATTTAACTTTTCCTTCTCTTTGCCCCGCGTTTATGTTAAAACCGCAGCCGAAAAGAACAACCGCGTCATGACAGACCCGACACCCGCAAAAGAGAAAAACATGGAACTGAACCAACTCAAAGCCTTCGTTACCGTGGCGCACCAGGGCAACCTGACCCAGGCTTCCGAACGGCTGTTTTTATCCCAACCCGCCGTTTCGGCACAAATCAAAGCCATCGAAAACGAACTGGGCACACCACTGTTTGTCCGCAACAGCAACGGCATGAGCCTGACCCGCGCAGGCGAAATCTTCCTGCCCGAGGCCGAATCCCTGCTGCAACACAAACACCGGCTGGAACACTTTGCCAAAACGCTGGCCGCCAACCACACAGAAGAAATCCGCCTCGGCCTGATTCACCCCGTGGACTCGGCCAAAGTGACCCGCCTCACCGCCCTCGTCAGCCGGCGCGAACCGAAAACCCGTCTGCACATCCAATACGGCATGAGCGGCGAAATCGCGGACAGGATTCAGGAGCACAAACTGCACGGCGGCTTTTTCCTCGGCACCTCCAAACAAATGGGCATCCGCAGCATTTTCTTGGAAAATATCCATTATTCGCTGATTTGCCCCAAAGCCGAACGCGACGCCATCCGCCAAGGCATACCCCAAAGCCTGGAAAACCACATTTGGATCGAAATGTCTGGCGCGGCGAGCAGCAACCGACACCTGCAACAATTCTGGCGTGCCAACCGCCTCGCGCCGAAACGCCAAATCCTGTGCGACTACCCGCAGACCATCATCGACCTCGTGGCCGACGGCCTGGGCATCGCCATGGTGCCGGAAAGCAAAGCGGCGGCGGCAATCAATGCGGGCAGGCCCGTCGCCGTCATCGAAGAATACCGCCAAACCCTGCCGCTGCACTTCATCCATGCCGACGAATACGCGCAAAACCCCGGCCTGCAACTGTTAAAGCAATGTATCGAAACAGTATGGCAAATGCCGGACAACGGATACGCCGGGCCGTCTGAAAGCGAAACCGAAACGGAGTGAAAACACCCTTCCCCAATACCGCCCGCTTTCAGACGGCCTCATACTTGCAAAAAGGAAAACCAATGACCTACACCGACACCCCCTGTCCCGAATACCCCGTCCCAAACGGCTACCGCTGCGGCTTCATCGCCATCGTCGGCCGTCCCAACGTCGGCAAATCCACCCTGATGAACCACCTCATCGGGCAAAAAATCAGCATCACCAGCAAAAAAGCACAAACCACGCGCCACAAAGTAACCGGCATCTACACCGACGACACCGCCCAATTCGTCTTCGTCGATACCCCCGGCTTCCAAACCGACCACCGCAACGCGCTGAACGACCGCCTCAACCAAAACGTTACCGAAGCCTTAACAGGCGTAGATGCCGTTGTCTTCGTCGTCGAAGCCATGCGCCTCACCGAAGCCGACCGCACCGTCATCAAACAACTGCCCAAACACACCCCCGTGATTCTGGCGGTCAATAAAATCGACAAAGACAAAGCAAAAGACAAATACGCCCTGCAAGCCTTTATCGACGACGTACGGCGCGAATTCGACTTTGCCGCCGCCGAAGCCGTCAGCGCGAAACACGGGCTGCGCATCGCCAACCTGCTCGAGCTGCTCAAAACCTACCTGCCCGAGAGCGTCCCCATGTATCCCGAAGACATGGTTACGGACAAATCCAGCCGCTTCCTCGCCATGGAAATCGTGCGCGAAAAACTGTTCCGCTATCTGGGCGAAGAACTGCCTTATGCCATGAACGTGGAAGTCGAACAGTTCAAAGAAGAAAACAGCATCCAACACATCTACATCGCCGTTTTGGTGGACAAAGAAAACCAAAAACCCATCGTTATCGGCAAAGGCGGCGAAAAACTGAAAAAAATCTCCACCGAAGCCCGCCTCGACATGGAAAAACTGTTCGACTGCAAAGTATTTTTACAAGTTTGGGTCAAAGTGAAATCGGGCTGGGCGGACGACATCCGCTTCTTAAACGAACTGGGCATGTAAGCCGTCTGAAAATCTTGGCGGCAAACCGGAGCATACCGGCCTTAACCAACCCGCCATCCCTTACTTTTTTCAGACGGCCTCCCCCATCAAGAGGCCGTCTGAAAACATATCAGGCATACCCGTCGCATTCAAATGCGGCACAGACAACCGCCGCACACATCACACAGGAGAAAAAACATGGCATTCTGTACCTTCCTTGCCTCGCGCAACATCGAATTCAGCCTGCGCCGCTACGGCATAGACGCGCTGAACTTTATGGCTCTGGGGCTGTTCTCGTCGCTGATTATCGGCCTGATTTTAAAAACCGTCGGCGGCTGGCTGGACTGGCCTTGGCTGATAGAAATTGGCAAACAGGCGCAGGGGGCGATGGGCGCGGCCATAGGCGTGGGTGTGGCCTACGCGCTGAAAGCCCCGCCGCTGGTGTTGTTTGCCAGCGTTGCCACAGGCACGGCGGGTGCGGCTTTGGGCGGACCGGTCGGCTGCTTTATCGCCGCCGCCGTCGGGGCGGAGTTCGGCAAGCTGGTTTATAAATCCACGCCCGTGGATATCGTCGCCACGCCTGCCGCCACGCTGATTGCGGGTTTGGCCGCCGCCCAATTCGTCGGCCCCGCGATTCAGACGGCCATGACCGAAATCGGCGCGCTGATTATGTGGGCGGTGGATTTGCAGCCGTTTTTGATGGGTATTTTGGTGTCGGTCATCATGGGTATTTTGCTGACGCTGCCTGTTTCCAGCGCGGCGGTGGCGATTGCCTTGTCGCTCAACGGCTTGGCGGCAGGCGCGGCCACAGTCGGCTGCTGCGCCCAAATGGTCGGCTTCGCGGTCATGAGTTTCCGCGACAACCGCTGGTCGGGGCTGTTGAGCCAGGGCTTGGGCACCAGTATGCTGCAAATGCCTAATATCGTGAAGAATCCGAAAGTCTGGCTGCCACCGATTATCGCCTCCGCCATTTTAGGCCCGCTGGCAACGCTGGTCTTCCAAATGCAGAATATCCCCTCGGGCGCGGGCATGGGCACGAGCGGGCTGGTCGGCCAGGTCGGCACGTTGGACGCGATGGGCGGCGCGCCTTCGGTGTGGCTGGCCATCGGCCTGCTGCATTTCGTGCTGCCCGCGCTTTTGACTTGGCTGATTGCCATCCCCATGCGCCGCATCGGTTGGATTAAAGACGGCGACTTGAAGTTGGACGCATAACCACAAAATAAAAACCGCCCGCCATGGCGGCTTTCCTTCCACATGGTTGGCAACCGCCCCACTTCACTTTATACTGCCCGCGCTTTTGACTCGGCTGGCCGCCGCACCGGCCGGACAAACAGCGGAAATCTGCAACCGGAAAACCGAATATGCCCCTGCTGCCCGCCCTCGCCTTTGCCCGTCAACTCATCGAAGGCCGTCTGAAAAACGGCGGCCGCGCCTTGGACGGCACAGCCGGAAACGGCCGCGACACCCTGTTTTTAGCGCAACTTGCGGGCGGAAACGGAAAAGTTTGGGCGTTCGACATCCAGGCGCAAGCCCTATCCAACACCGCCGGACTGTTGCGCGAAAACGGCGTTGAAGGACAAGTGGAACTGATTGCCGCCAGCCATGCCGATTTGGCCGATTACGTCCGCGAACCGCTGGATGCCGCCATGTTCAACTTCGGCTACCTGCCCGGCGGCGACAAAACCGTTACCACAAAAGCCGACAGCAGCGTGCGCGCCATGCAGGCCGCCGCCGTGCTGCTGGCCGAAGGCGGGCTGCTGACCGCCGTCGTTTACAGCGGCCACCCGGCCGGACGCGCCGAAGCCGCCGCCATCGAACAATGGGCGGCCGCCCTGCCGCAGGAACAATATCAAGCCCTGCACTACCGCTTTACCAACCAGCGCAACCATCCGCCGCAACTGCTGGCCATAGAAAAACGTATCCGAAAACCGAACCGATAGATAAGGAAAACCGACCATGATTTACATCTGGGCAAAAAAAGGCCACTTGTTTTTTGTCGCCATGACCGTTTTATTGTTCAACCTGCGCTACTGGATGCTGTTTGCCAAACCCGAAAAACCCCTGCCGGGCGTATTGAAAGTGCTGCCGCACCTCAACGACACCACACTACTGTTCACCGGCCTGTGGATTATGACCATCGCCCACTGGACGCCCTTCGGCAACGCCAACTGGCTGGGCGTGAAACTGCTTTTAGTGGTTGCCTACGTCCTCGTCGGCATGAAGGCACTGAAATCCAAGCCCCGCAGCACGCAAGCCTGGCTGTTTTACCTGCTGTCGATGGGCATCGTCGGCACCATTTACTGGCTGGCGACATACAAACCGTTCTAAAAAACAGCAAAAGGCCGTCTGAAAACCAAGCAAACAGGTTTTCAGACGGCCTTCTTTCATTTTCAAGCCAAGCACAAACGGCAGACGACCCAAATCCCGACTACCGATTGGCCGTACCGCCGTCGAAACGGACGGAACTGCCGCTAAAGCGTCCCGGATTGCCGCCTCGGCCTTCTTCGCGATAATAACCGCGCGGCGGCGGATAATTCCGATAAACGCGCGGCGGCGGTGCATACCCCCGGTCGTCCTCATCCCCAATCCGCACCGACACACCGTTCCTGCCGCCTTCATAATAAAAATACGAACGCGGTGGAGGCGGAGGCGGCGGATAAAGGTCGTCATACGTGTAAATATAAATATCCCGCTGCTGCGGACGCTCCGTCGTTACCACCCCGTGTTCAAAAGCACGTGAAATGTCCTGTTGCGCCCACCCGCTTGCCGACACCAGCAACAGGGCGGATAAAATCAACCTTTTCATCACAGCCTCCTGCAAAACGGCGGATTGCCGTATACCGAATTATGCCGCAGTACAAAGTTAAACGGCACTATCAAACGTAAAACCACCGTATATTCCAAAAGTACCGCAAGCCTGCTATGCTTCCGCCCCCGAACAAACCCTTACCCGATCAAAGAGGACAAACCATGAGCAATATCCCCGCCGAACTCAAATATGCCGACAGCCACGAATGGCTGCGCAAAGAAGAAGACGGCACAATGACCGTCGGCATCACCTTCCACGCCCAAGAACTGCTGGGCGACATCGTCTTTGTCGAACTGCCCGAAATCGGCACCAAACTGGCGGCAAAAGACCAAGTCGGCGTAGTCGAATCGGTCAAAGCCGCCTCCGATATTTACGCCCCGCTCGCCGGAGAAATCACCGCCGTCAACGAAAACCTCGCCTCGGCACCCGAAACGGCCAACAGCGACCCGTACGGCCAAGGCTGGTTCTTCAAAATCAAACCCGACAACCCCGCCGACTACGACGCCCTGCTCGGCGCGGAACAATATGCCGCGATTGCCGGATAACCCCCATATCCAGTCTTCATGAGGCCGTCTGAAAACATCTTTCAGACGGCCTTTCCATACCCGCCGTTTATCCGCCCGCATAACCGCTTAAAAACATTTCAGAATCCGCCCGCCTTCCGACCAAACTGCCTGTTTAACCGCAAAAAGCGTATTTTTCTCACATTTTGCTGGACTTTTAACGCCATCTTAGTAAAAATACGCGTTTGTTTCCGGCCTGCGGAACCATCCCGTTCCGCCATCGGGCAAACCGCCCGGACCGCGCCGCCACATACCTTACGCAGCCGCCGTCAAACGCGGATGTACAACCTTTGCAAGGAAACCGAAATGGACTTACGCAAACTGAAAAAGCTGATTGATTTGGTTGAAGAATCCGGCATTGCCGAAATCGAAGTAACCGAAGGCGAGGAAAAAGTTCGCATCACCCGCTCCACCGTGGCGCAA
>NZ_KV790775.1:0-665 GCF_001807735.1 Neisseria sp. HMSC31F04
AAGGAAAAATTTGAACGTAGCAAACCGCACGTAAACGTTGGTACTATCGGTCACGTTGACCATGGTAAAACTACTCTGACTGCTGCTTTGACTACTATTTTGGCTAAAAAATTCGGCGGTGCTGCAAAAGCTTACGACCAAATCGACAACGCTCCCGAAGAAAAAGCCCGCGGTATTACCATCAATACCTCACACGTAGAATACGAAACCGAAACCCGCCACTACGCACACGTAGACTGCCCGGGTCACGCCGACTACGTTAAAAACATGATTACCGGTGCCGCACAAATGGACGGCGCAATCTTGGTATGTTCCGCTGCCGACGGTCCTATGCCGCAAACCCGCGAACACATCCTGTTGGCCCGCCAAGTAGGCGTACCTTACATCATCGTGTTCATGAACAAATGCGACATGGTTGACGATGCCGAGCTGCTGGAACTGGTCGAAATGGAAATCCGTGACTTGCTGTCAAGCTACGACTTCCCAGGCGACGACTGCCCGATCGTACAAGGTTCTGCACTGAAAGCCTTGGAAGGCGACGCCGCTTACGAAGAAAAAATCTTCGAACTGGCTGCCGCATTGGACAGCTACATCCCGACTCCAGAGCGTGCCGTGGACAAACCGTTCCTGTTGCCTATCGAAGACGTATTCTCCATCTCCGGTCG
>NZ_KV790776.1:0-6662 GCF_001807735.1 Neisseria sp. HMSC31F04
ACAAAATTAGCACCGGCGTTTGGGTAGAGGGACTCCACTACTACCGTGCACCCGACCGCCACATCTTAATCAACGTAAAAGAGGTAGAAAAATGGCAACGAAACGAATGCCAACCGGCTTAGTTATTCGCGACCGTAGTATCAAAATATGGTTCATGTATCGGGGTAAACGATGTTGGGAAAGCCTGCCGCTCAAGCCCACCACCGCCAACATCCGACACGCCACCAAACTCCGGGAAGAAATATGTACCCGAATCGCCATCGGCGTATTCGATTATGCCGAATTCTTCCCCGACTCCAAACGGGCGGAAGAAACGGAACGCAGCCCCACCTTCCGTGAGATGGCCGAAGCCTGGCTGTCCACCGTTAACCAGCTATCCCACTCCACCCTATCCCGCTATCGCGGCATGCTCAACAGCCACGTTCTGCCCAAAATTGGCGACATACCGATAGACCGTATCCAGTACAGTACCCTAGCCGGGCTGCTGGCTACCTTAGACTGTAGCGCAAAAACTCGCAACAACATCGCCACCGTTATTCGGCAGCCGTTTGTTCTTGCGCTCCGCGACGGTAGGATAAAAGACAATCCCGCCCAGCATCTGGCCAACGCCAAAGTGCAGAAAGAGCCGCCTGATCCGTTCACGATCGAAGAGGCCGAAGCCATCCTAGGCTACCTGAAAAATGAACCTGTGTTTCACAATTACTTCGAGCTGGCCTTTTTTAGCGGTATGCGTACCAGCGAGCTTATCGCTCTCACTTGGCAGGACATCGACTTCCAAAGGCAGTGCGCGCGCGTGAACAAAGCATCCGTGGCTGGCAAGCTGAAAAGCACCAAAACCCACAGCTATCGAGACATCGAGCTCAATAGCCGCGCCTTGGAAGCTTTACGTAGGCAATGGCAAAGAACAGGACTAGCAAGCGGATACGTTTTCATCAATCCGAAAACCGGCAGCCCGTTTGAGAACGACAAAGTGCCGTGGAGACCGTGGCAGCACGCCATAAAAATAGCGGGGGTAAGGTACAGGAAACCCTACAACACCCGCCATACATTTGCCACACTCAACCTCATGGCCGGAGCCAACCCCATGTGGGTAGCCCGTCAGATGGGACACAGCACCATGAAAATGCTACTTGAAAACTATTCCCGCTGGATTGACTTGGCCGACAAGCAGCGTGAAAAGTCCAAAATTGAGCAGCTTCTTAGTGGAAAATGTGCCAATAGTGTGCCAAAAAACACAGAAATGAAGATAAGTATAGGATACTTATCGGATATCTTGGTGGAGGCGGGGTCTTCCGTACTTTGAGTTTAACTTATTGATTTATATAAAATCACATTTTCCAACCTTGGAAAAGTTACCCCAAAAGTTACCCCATAATCGCTTGGTAGGGTGTTTTTGCCCTGCCGTTTTAGCCGTATTTCAGGCGTTTTTCAGTGTAGGGGAAATTCCCCGCATCTGCAACATGGGGGCTGAAAATCAGACGGCCTGAATGCAAGCAAGGTTTCAGGCGAAGGGGTCAAACAGCTTTATGCCCGCGTG
Organism: Neisseria sp. HMSC31F04; assembly: GCF_001807735.1. Taxonomy (NCBI): domain Bacteria; kingdom Pseudomonadati; phylum Pseudomonadota; class Betaproteobacteria; order Neisseriales; family Neisseriaceae; genus Neisseria; species Neisseria sp. HMSC31F04. Next base: position 1,538 of record NZ_KV790776.1, read on the forward strand.
CCGCATATCCTTCACGTTGCGGGTAGCCAGTGTCAGGCCGTATTGCTTGGCCGTGGCCGCTATCCATGAATCGTTTTCAGGGGCGCGGTCGGGGATGTGCAGGCGGGCGCATATTCCCGCCGTTGCCTCGTCTATCGGCAGGATCCGGCCATTGAATGCGGGCTTGATTACCTGCTCCAGCCATTCCCGCAATATTGCACCCTGTGCGGGGTCTTTGCGCTCCATGCCTAAAACGCCCCTTTCCAGCTCCATCATGACAATTACGCTGGTGTACAGGCTTTCGGGGCTGGTTTGCTCCAGCCATGCTTTCACATTGCGGTGCATGCGCACGGGGCGGCGTGTCTCGCTGATAACGTTGGTATCCAGCAGGTACATGCTCAATCCTCCCCAAAATCAACAGGCGGCCTTTGCGCGGTGCTGCGCGGCGGTATTTCCAGCTCCACGCCTTCCAGTTTGGCGGCCAGCTCTGCGGTGGGGCTTAGTGCTTCCAATGCGTTTTGCAGCCTGCCTGTCAGCCGCCGATATTCATCATAGCTGATTAGCACATGGCTCATCTTGCCGTGCGTCGTAATGAAGACGGGGGCGGTAGTCGCCTGCTTTTGCGCCTTGCTGGGGTGCTGGTTAAATTCCCTGCTTCCAATGGTGGACAACATGATTCACTCCCTTTTGTAGCTATGTGCCTATTATGGGTATTGTTGCCTATACAGGCAAGCCCGCCGCCTTCAATCCGCCCGCAAAAGTCAATTTGCATGGGGTTAATTCAAAATCCGCCCGCCATCTGCCCGCTCCCCCAAAAAAAACCGTATATATACAAAAAAACGCTGGTTACCGTGGTTACCGTGGTTACCGCGCCTGTAAGCCCCGTGGTTATTGGGTTTGTCAGTAACCACACACAAATCTTTACATGGTTACCGCTGGTTACCGCCCTCCCATTTCGGGCATAAGCACATGAAAAGAAACGGGTAACCACTGGTAACCACACGGTAACCAGTAAATTTATGTATTGTGGTTACCGCTTTTTCGTGTTCCGAAATACCGCTATCAAAGCAGTTGTAGAGTGCCACAAACTTTAGGAAATGAAATAACGGGCGTTTATAACTAACCTGTTTATATACACCAGATACCTCGTTAATAAAACATTTATCATCTACATAGCCCAATCCGCCATACAAGGGATTTTAATTGTGATTTACTATAAAATGATGCTTTCTTAAAGGAAGATATCCCTTCCAAATGTTTCAACACACAAGGCTGCACATAAGGAGCCGCCCTACCAGAAGGGGTTACGCCCCTCCCAAACAAACCCAAATCCTACCGCCCCGAAGGGCGGGGTTTCAACCATTAAGGAAATTTTGATGAATCCGCAAAACGAAACGGCCATTTTGTCTTTTTGGCACAAGCTGGAATTTTTCACGCCTTTCGATGCAAAAATCCAAGAGGGAAAAGATAAAACAAACAAAACCCTTACGCTTGACCAATTATCCAAACTTGCCGTCGGCGGACAAAAAAACCTATCCATTACCCAACTGCTGAAATCCGAATATCCCAATCAATATCTCGTTTGCTCAAAAATTTATCTCAACTTGTTTGATTTTGGCTGTTTGAGCAAAAGTATTCAAAATCTGCTGCAAGAACAGTTGAGTGAAAATGAGCAATATACCCAAGAAGCCATGAGCGCCGATAAAGGCGAAACGTGTTATGCCAGATTACCAATCAACGACACAGGCGAGTTCGACCCCGCAAATATAGAAATCTCAACCGCGCCTTGGGCAGTGGGTTTTAGTATGGCGAAAGGTTTAGACAGTTTGAATTTTGAAGCGTTTGAAACGGATTGCGGCAAGCTGTTGGAGAAGCTGGACGAATTGTGCAAACAGCATTTGGCCGTGCAGAAAATTGAACAGCCCAAAGTAATACGGACTGTACTGTCTCCCGCCTTGCTGCTGGACATTGCAGGCCGCCTGAAAGAATGGGCATACGGTTACTGTCCCGAACCGATGCCCACAATCCGTATCATTTCCGAATGGCAGGAACAACCGAAAAAATCCTCCGATAAAACGCCAAAAGATCAAAAGCACGCCGAAAGAAACGGACAAAATCATAAAAGCGATGAAGACGTCGATAACTTGCCCGATGAAGAAATCGGCATTTTAAACAGTTTCTACGCGCAGGACATCCACAGTATCATCCGTCAAATCGATAAAGGTCAAAGCAGCGCGGCATTGTCGGCTTATCTCGGCACGAAACCCGACCGGCCCGCAACCGATTTGTACGGCACGGAAGGTAACAAAATCATTTGGCGGCATTTACGCCCCAAATATTGGAACAGGGGGCGCTGGTTAAGTGAGCCGCAGCACGGTTTAAGCCTGATGCAGCAGTTTGCGGTAAATACATTCTTTCTGGAAGGCGAACAGCCGGTTTTTTCGGTAAACGGCCCGCCAGGAACAGGGAAAACCACTTTGTTGCGCGATATTTTTGCCGAAAACATCGTGCGCCGGGCCACACGGCTGGCCGAATTGGCAACGGCGAAAGATGCTTTTTCGGGTACTGAAAAAGTAAACGACTCAACCGTTTCCCGCCTCAAGCCCGAATTGGTGGGATTTGAAATGATTGTGGCATCATCCAACAATGCCGCAGTAGAGAATATTTCCCGCGATTTGCCGAAGAAGTCATCACTGTGTGCAACCTATTGTACAGGCAGCCATCCAAGCTATGTTTATTTGGACAAAATTGCGCGCAACCTGTTTGCCAAAAATAAGCAGAAATACGATGCCCTGACGCCTGATGACGATACTTGGGGATTGTTTTCTTGCGCCTTAGGCAAAAAAGGTAATCGGGAGAAGGTACGGCAGGGATTGTTTTTCGTCCCCCAAAATCATGACGAATGCAAAGGATACGATAAAGCGCTGCACCAAAGCATTTGGGAATGGCGCAGCGGTTATCAAGGTATTTCGTTTGCCCAAGCACAAGAAAACTTCAAACGGCAACTCGATATTGTCGAGCAGAAATTGAATGATTTGGACGGCTATTTTATTCTGCACGAAGAGACCGTCTTAAATCCCGAAACAAACCAAGCCGCATTGCAACAACAGTACGGCACATGTGCCAAGTCCGTTCAAACCGAAAAGGAAAAACTGAATGACGCCCGGCAGACACGGATAGAAACCCAAACGGCCGAACTGCAAGGCATTCCGGTTCATTCGGACTTTATCCTGGCCGTATCCGATGCGCAAAGCAGGCTGCAAGCCGCAACCCAAAAGGTAAGCATGCCTTTAACGGATGAAGACGGCGAACAGCGCGCCTATTGGCAGAATCAAATCGAATCGCTGAAACACAGTTATCCCGGCTTCTTCATGCGCCTGTTTAAGCGCAAACAGTGCAGGGAGCTTCGGGAACACCTGGCGTATTGTTACGAACAATTGTCGCAACTGCATTTGGCCGCCGATAAACGCAAAAAATCAGCCAGGCAGGAATATGAACATTGCACACAGGCGGTGCAGGCTGCCCAAGCGGCGCTGTTGCAAGAACAAAAACGGGTGTACCAAAAAGAAATAACCGCTGCCGAAAACGCCGAAAAAGCGGCAGAAGGACGTTTGAAAGCGGTACAGCGGCAATTGGAACAATTAGGCATACGGCTGGCACAGCGGCAAGAGAAATGGAATGCCTATCGGCAATACCAAAACCGGTTTGCACATATCAGGCTGCCTGAAAAATACGATGAACTGCAAAACGATGACTTTCAAATCGCGGGTTTGTGGCAGGACAACGAATTAAACGACGCCCGCAGCCGTTTATTCGGCTGCGCCTTGCAGTTGCACGAAGCATGGCTGGCGGAAGTCGCCATTAAAGGTGGCGGGTTTGGCAGCAACCTGTTCTTAATCAGCGAATTCCTGAAAGGCAGTGCCGAATTGAACAAAGAACAAACGCTGTTGGTTTGGCAGAGCCTGTTTATGGTGATTCCCGTGGTATCCAGCACTTTTGCATCGTTTGCACGGCAGTTCCGCGATGTGGGCGCAGGCTGCTTGGGCTATTTGTTTATAGATGAAGCCGGTCAGGCGGTTCCGCAGGCGGCAGCGGGCGCAATCTGGCGTGCCAAACGCGTCATGGCGGTAGGCGACCCCATCCAAATCGAACCGGTCTTTACCACACCGCCGCCATTGGTTCGTACCCTGGAAAGGATTGCCGCCCTGCCCGACTGTGCCAATGTGTCGCCGACCGAGGTTTCGGTACAGATATTGGCAGACAGGTGCAATGCCTTTGGCGCATCCGTTTTGCGCAAAGGAGAATCGGATGCCACATGGATAGGTAGCCCCTTGCGCGTCCACCGCCGCTGTGCCGACCCCATGTTCGGCATCGCCAATCAAATTGCTTACGACAACAAAATGGTTTTCGGCAATACCGATCCTGCCAAACGCCTGCCGCCCAAACAGGATTTTTATTTGGGAAGCAGCAGCTGGGTTCAGATAGCCGGTGAAGCGGCATCGCGGCAATTTGTTCAGGAACAGGCTGATTTGGTGATACGGATGTTGGCCGAAATCGCGTGGCATTCAGGCGGCCTTCCCGATTTATACATCATCACGCCCTTCAAGCATATTAAAACCGAATTGTGCAGGCAGATTGCCGGCAATGCCGCACTAAAAACCATAAAAGGCCTGCAACAATGGTGCAGGATGCGCATCGGCACGGTACATACTTTTCAAGGTAAAGAAGAAAAAATGGTTTGGCTGGTTTTAGGCTGCGATGCAAAAACAGACGGTGCGGCACAATGGGCGGCAGGAAAACCGAATCTGCTAAATGTGGCGCTTACCCGTGCCAAGCATTATGTATTTGTGATTGGCGATAAAGACCTTTGGGCGGGCAAAAAATATTTTGATGTTGCTGCAAAAAATCTGCCGCAAATCGATGCGCGGGAATTTTATTCGCGGGCGGAACAGCTCTCAGACGGCTAGGCTCCGCATAACGAAATCTCAGCAAAATTTCCTTAATGATTGAATGCGGGATAGGCGGGGCCGCCTATTTATCTATCTTAATCAATTGATATTAAATGTTTCAACGCACAGAGCTGCACATAAGGCGCGGCCCTGTGAAATAAAAAAAGGGGCTGACGTAGATTAGCAGTTATGCTAGG
>NZ_KV790777.1:0-13164 GCF_001807735.1 Neisseria sp. HMSC31F04
GAGGAAAAGGAATTTTGCAAAGGTCTCAGGCCTGATGGTTTCCGTCGGTGCTTAGAAGGTTCAGCGTTGCAGCAGTTCGTCGGTAGCGGCTTGGGCGCGGTCGAGGATGTCTGCGGTGAGGTAGGCTTTGATTTGGGCGTAGGCCAAAGCCAGTACGGCGATGTCGTCGGTAAAGCCCAAGGGAACCAGAATATCGGGAATGCTGTCTATCGGGCTGAGGAAGTAAATCAGCGCGCCGGCAATAATCCATTTCGCCTTGGTCGGCGTGGCGGGGGAGCGGTAGAGGTAGTAGAGCGCGTATAGCTGCTTGACCACCGGCGCGCCGAGGCGGGCGGCGTAGCGGGCGATTTTGCGCAGCAGGCCGGGTTCGTCCAGTTTGCGGCGGCGGAAGGAGGGGATGTAGTCTTCTGGTGCGGATTGGTTCATTTCAGGCGGCCTTTCTTCTTGAAAAACAAACGGGCGTTTCCGTGGTGTCGAATACCGGAAAACACCCGCTATATGGTTTTCAGACGGCCTTATCTCAATACCCCTTTATGCAAAATCAGGTTAGGGCGCGCGGCGGATGAAGCGTTTGTCGAGCCTGATCAAATAAGCCAGCAGGAACGGGTTGCCGACGGCAACGGCTAGGTAGAGCAGGGTGATGCTGTCTGACAGGAACAGCAAAACCGCGCTGATGATGGCGGCGGCCACCATAAACAGGCCGTTGATGATGTTGTTGGCGGCGATGGCGTTGGCGCGGAATTCGTCGCTGCTGGCGGTTTGCAGCCAAGTGTAGAGCGGTACGGAGAAAAAGCCGCCGAAGAAGCCGATGGCAATCATGCAGGCCATAACGGGATAGGCGTAACCGTTGGACAGAAAGCCGAATATGCCTTGGAATTGTCCGGCTTGGTAGTGGTTGCCGTGGGTGAGCCATACCAGCAGGATGCCGGAGGCGGTCAGGCCGAGGGTGCCGACGCTGACCAGCCTGAGGTGCAGGCGGTGGCGGCTGAGTTTGCTGCACAATATCGAGCCTGCGGCAATGCCGATGGAAAACAGGGCGAGCATCAGGTTGAAGACATTGTCGTTGCCGCCGAGGTGTTTTTGCGTAAAGGTGGGCAGTTGGGTGGTATAAACCGCGCCAATCAGCCAAAACCATGAAATACCGATGATGGCGGTGTAGAGTTCGCGTTGGGCGAAAGTGTCTTTTAAAAGCTGCTTGGTGCTGCGGAAGATGTTGAGGTCTATCGGCTGGTGCGGGTTTTTCGCGCCGACATAGGGCATGAAGAAGGAAGTCAGCGTGCCGCCGACGGCGATCAGGATGACGAGGGTCATGACGATCCAATGCGGCGCACCGGCAACGACGGTGCCGATGATTTGACCGAACAGGATGGCGATGAAGGTGCCCGACTCGATCAGGCTGTTGCCCATCATCAGTTCGCCTTCTTCGAGGTAGTCGGGCAGGATGGCGTATTTCAACGGCCCGAACAGCGTGGACTGCGCGCCTATGCAGAACAGCATGGCCAAAAGCAATACGGACGACTGGATATAAAAACCGTAGGCCGCCACGCCCATGATGACGATTTCCAATATTTTGATGATGCGGGCGAAACGTGCTTTGTCGTAACGGGTGCTGAGTTGGCCGGAGATGGAGGAAAAGAGGAAATAGGGCAGGATGAACAGCAGCGCGCCGAGATTCAGCATTTGCGCGGGCGGCAGGATGCTGTTTTTTCCCAGGCCGTGATAGCTGATCATGACGAACAGGGCGGTTTTGAACAGGTTGTCGTTCAGCGCGCCTTGGAACTGTGTCCCGAACAGCGGGGCGAAGCGGCGGCTTTTGGCAAAGGAAAAATCGTTTGGTTTCATGGCTGTTCCTTGGTTTTAGTCGTCTGATTCGGCCGTATCCGCCTGTGTTTGTCCTGCCGGTTCGTGGTAGTTGTCGTCGTCCATCAGGATACGGTGGGCGGGGCCTTCGAGGTCGTCGAACTGGCCGGTTTTGCCCGACCACCAGAAGAAATAGATGATGACGGCGCCGAGAATCAGGCTGATGGGCACTAGGATGTACATGCTTTCCATAATCAAATCAATCCGGTCAAATCGTTGAGCAGGAAGGTTTTTTCAGACAGGGTAAGGTATTCGTTGCGGATTCTGCCTTCGATACCGCCATCGCCGCCATAAAGTGCGACATGGTCTTTTTCCGTTTGCCAGCGGCAGGCCGACCCGCTGTCGGTAAAGGGTTCGAGCAGGCGGGCGATGTCGGCGGGCGGCGGTGTTTCGCTTTGCAGTTTGACGAGGAACTGCCCCGATTGCGGCGGCTGTTCGCTTTCGTCGTCGGCGGTCATAATCAGGAAGCCGATGTGGCTGCCGTTGTCGGTGTGGAGGCTGAAATAATGCATGGCGGATAAACGTGGTGAGAAAGGAAGAGGCCGTCTGAAAAAGTAGAAATGTGTTTTCAGACGGCCTCAATCGCGGGTTACAGCAGTTCGAAGTCGATGCCGGCATTTTGTCCGCGCCGGCTCTTCAGTTGGATGGCCAAACGCAAATCGTTGGCGGAATCGGCATTTTTAATCGCTTCGGCATAGGAAATTTGGCCGCTTTCGAACAGTTCGTATAAGGCTTGGTCGAAGGTCTGCATACCGATGTCGGTGGATTTTTTCATGATGTCTTTGATGCCGTGCACCTCGCCGCGCAGGATGAGGTCGGAAATCAGCGGCGACTGTAACAGCACTTCCACTGCGGCCACGCGGCCTTTGCCGTTTTCTTTCGGAACCAGCCGTTGCGAAACAAAGGCTTGCAGGTTGAGCGAGAGGTCGGTCAGAAGTTGGGTGCGGCGTTCTTCGGGAAAAAAGTTGATGATGCGGTCGAGTGCCTGGTTGGAACTGTTGGCGTGCAGCGTGGCCATGCAGAGGTGGCCGGTTTCGGCGAAGGCTAGAGCGTATTCCATGGTTTCCTGATCGCGAATCTCGCCGATGAGGATGACGTCGGGCGCTTGGCGCAGGGTGTTTTTCAGGGCGGCGAACCAGTTGTCGGTGTCTACGCCGACTTCGCGCTGGGTAACGATGCAGTTTTTGTGCGGATGGACGAATTCGATCGGGTCTTCAATGGTGATGATGTGGCCGTAGCTGTTTTCGTTGCGGTAGTCGATCATGGCGGCCAGCGAAGTGGATTTGCCCGAGCCTGTGCCGCCGACGAAAATCACCAGCCCGCGTTTTTGCATGGAGACTTTTTTCAGCACTTCGGGCAGTTTCAGGTCGTCCATTTTCGGAATCACGCTGTTGATGATGCGGATGACGAGTGCCACCGCGCCGCGCTGAATCATGGCGTTGACACGGAAACGCGCTACGCCGTCGAGGCTGATGGCAAAGTTACATTCTTTGGTGTTTTCGAATTCTTCGCGCTGTTTTTCGGTCATGATGGCCTGGGCGATTGCGCCGCAGGTACCTGCCGTCAGCGGGCGGTCGCTGATGGGGGTCAGCTTGCCGTCAAGTTTGATGGCAGGCGGAAATTCGGCCGTGATGAAGAGGTCTGACGCTTTTTGTTCGTACATATAGCGCAGCCAGTTGAAGATGGTTTCTTTGATGCTCAGCGGCTCGGTTGGTTTTTGAGTTTGCATGATGTATTCCCTGTAATAATTGGTTTTCCGTCCGATAATCCGCCTGTTTTTCAGACGGCCTGAAAGATGGCGATTATACTGTGATTTGCGCGGTCGGTAGACGGTTTTTACCGTGTTCCATGCAGTAGGCCGTCTGAAAAAGCAGCCTGCACATTCAATCAATGCACGGCAAATCCGAATATTCGACTGCGCCGCCTGTTCGGTATAATCCGTGCAGGCTGCCATCAAAACGCAGTTTCAACGCAGCAAAACCACCAAGCCATAAGGAAACATCTATGAGCAAACAACACATCTACCGTGCCACCGTCGAATGGACGGGCAATTTGGGCAGCGGCACATCGTCCTACACCGCCTATTCGCGCGATTACACCGTCCAAATCACCGGCAAACCCGACCTGCTTGGCTCGTCCGCCCCTGCCTTTCGCGGCGACGAACACCGCCACAACCCCGAAGACATGCTGCTGGCCGCCGTTTCCGCCTGCCACAAACTCTGGTATCTGCACCTGTGCAGTACCGCCGGCATCACCGTAACCGCCTACACCGACCGCTCCGAAGCCGTGATGGACGAAGGCAGCCGCACGCAGCCGGGCAGGTTCGTCAAAGCCACACTACGCCCGCAGGTCACCATCACCCAAGCGCAGCACATCGAACAAGCCAAAGCCCTGCACCACGAAGCACATCGTTTGTGCTTTATCGCCAATTCGTTGAATTTCGAAGTAGAATGTGAGTGTGAGATTGTGGTGGAGTGAGGGCTGGTAAAACGCAGCTTATACCTGAATATTTAGGCTACCTGAAAGTTTCAGGTAGCCTGCAACAGTGTTTCCCCAATCGTGTGCAAACAAACGAAAGGCTACCTGAAAATATTTCGAACCGTTTTCAAGTAGCCTCTTAGTTGAAATGCGCCTTACCAACGCTTGAATATCAGCGAGGTATTTACGCCGCCGAAGGCGAAGTTGTTGTTCATCACATATTCGGTGTCGATGTGTCGGCCGGAGCCGGTGAGGTAGTCGGCTTCGCCGCAGTGGGGATCGATGTCGTTCAGGTTCAGCGTGGGGGCGAACCAGCCACTGCGCATCATTTCGATGGCAAACCAGGATTCGAGTGCGCCGCAAGCGCCGAGGGTGTGGCCGAGGTAGCTTTTTTGCGAGCTGATGGGAACGTGGCCGAACACGGCGGCGGTGGCTTGGGTTTCGGCGATGTCGCCCTGCTCGGTAGCGGTGCCGTGGCCGCTGACGTAGCCGACGGCGGAGGGCGGCAGGGCAGCATCTTCGAGGGCGAGTTCCATACAGCGTTGCATGGTGCGCATCTCGGGGCGGGTGATGTGGCTGCCGTCGCAGTTGGCGCCGTAGCCGACGATTTCGGCGATGATGTGCGCGCCGCGTGCTTGGGCGTGTTCCAATTCTTCCAGCACCATCATGCAGCCGCCTTCGCCGAGCACGAGGCCGTCGCGTGCGGCATCGTAGGGACGGGGGGTTAGTTCGGGCTCGTGGTTGCGGCGGCTGGCGGCGTAGAGGCTGTCGAACACGAAGGCTTCGGATGGGCAGAGCTGGTCTGCACCGCCGGCCAGCATCATGGGGATTTTGCCGTATTTGATGGCTTCGTAGGCATAGCCTATGCCCTGGCTGCCGGAGGTGCAGGCGCTGGAGGTGGGAATCAGGCGGCCGGTGAGGCCGAAGAAGATGGCCACGTTGGCGGCGGTGGTGTGCGGCATCATGCGCACATAGGTGTTGGCGTTGAAATTGTTGGGCTGGCGGGCGAGCAGCAGGCCGATGTCGAGCACGTCGGCAGTGCTGCCGCTGGAAGAACCGGCGGCCACACCCATGCTGCCGTTGCGAATAGCGGGGTCGCCGAGCAAACCTGCCTGTTTCAGTGCTTGTTCGGCGGCATCGGTGCAGTATTGCGCCAGCGGGCCCATGCTGCGCAACTGTTTGCGCGTCCAATGTGCGGGCGGCGCATAGGCGGGCAGCGGTGCGCCGAGGCGGGTTTCCATTTCGGGGAAGGCATCCCACGCCTCCATGTGGCGCACGGCGTTTTTGCCTGCGCGGAAAGCGGCTTCGATTTCGTGCCACTCGCGGCCGAAGGCGCACACCGCGCCCACGCCGGTAATCACCACCCGTTTTGTTTTCATCAACACAATCCTCCGTTTACCGCAATCACCTGCCGCGTGATGTAGGCGGCGTGTTCGCTCATTAAAAAGCGCACGGCATGTGCCACTTCTTCAGGCAGCCCCATGCGCTGCGCCGGAATGGCTTTCAAAATTTCCTCTACCGGCACGTTTTCGTCCAGAATTTCCGTATCAATCAGGCCGGGGGCGACGCAGTTTACCGTAATCTTGCGTTTGGCCAGCTCCACCGCCAAAGCTTTGGCCGCGCCAATCAGTCCCGCCTTCGACGCGCTGTAGTTCACCTGCCCGCGGTTGCCGATCAGGCCGGATACGGAGGCCATGCACACAATCCGCCCCGGCGCGCGGCGGCGGATCATCGGCATGATGAGCGGGTGCAGCACGTTGTAGAAGCCGTCCAGATTGGTGCGCAATACGCGGTCCCAATCCTCGTCTTCCAGCGCGGGGAAGGCATTGTCGCGCGTCAGCCCCGCATTCAGCACCACGCCGTAATACGCGCCATGCGCTTCGATATCCGCTTCCAACACGCGGCGGCATTCGGTGCGGTCAGCCACGTCAAACTGCAACACCCGCGCCTGTCGCCCTAACGAACGGATTTGTTCCGCCACCGCTTCGGCGTCCGCCATGCGGCTGCGGCCGTGCACCACAATGTCGAAGCCGTCTTGTGCCAAGGCCAAAGCGGCCGCACGGCCGATGCCGCGGGTGGAGCCGGTGATGAGGATGGTTTGGGTCATGATGAGGTTCCTTTGATATGGGTTGGCGGCGGCCTGAAAACAAAGCGCGGCAAAGTTTCCACCAAGCTGAAGTTTTGGGCTGTGTTTGGATGGGATGCGCAGCACGCGGATTGTACCTGCGAACCGGATTTGTCGGAATGGCTAGGCGGCTATTTTGGCATTTCGTTGCCGTTTCATGTTTGGATGGCATTGAAATCCTGTTTTCAGGTAGCCTGTGGTGGCTTGAGGCCGTCTGAAAGCCGATTATCCGTATCACTATCCCGCCGTTTTTTACTTTCTATTTCTGCCCAAACACCTCGTCATGAAATTTTTCCGGCAGCCCAATATTTCTGACTTGGTGTATTGCTTGCAGCCGGTGCAGGGCAGATATGTCGTTCAGGCTGCGGGCATAGCTGATGTCGATTGTTTCCAAGGCGGTGAGGTTTTCGATGCCGTTTAATGTGCACACGGAGGGGCGCACCAGTAATAAATCTTTCAGCCGCGTCAGGTTTTGGAATTCAGTTAAGTCTTTGCCTTTGTAAGACCATAGGTATAAACGCTCCAAGCGGGTGCATTGCCCGATATTTCGGTTTTTTTTGTTGTAGTCCAGCCTTAAGTCTTTGAGCGCGGGCAGTTGGGAGAGGTCGATGTCGATTGGCTGTCCGATAACCAGGGTGTCCAATTGCTCGAAGCGGTATAGGGCATCCGTATTGATGAATTCGGGCGACTCAAGATCGTGTTCGATTTGGAGGTGCGGCAGTTCGGGATAAGCGGCCAAATCGGCAAAATCCACCACGGCGTGTTTCGGCGCGGGTGGCGGGTTGATGGCAACAGTCGGCCGGCTCAAAATCCGAATGCCGCAACGGTAACGCTTGACCTGCCGCATGGCGGTACGGATAAATGCGGGCTGGACTTCGATGCAGTTGATGTTTTTATTGTAGAAATACGTTTCCATAGGCGTGCTCCGGTGCGGGGTGGAGTAGGCATGTTGGCAAGTATGGGTTCAGGTAGCCTTGGAGAGTTTTGAGGCCGTCTGAAAGAGTGGATACGGCAGTGCCAACGGCGGGCTTCAAGCCCGCTTTGCTTCATTCATCGTTTAGCTTCGTAGGAGATTATGCTTTCAGGTAGCCTTTCAGACGGCCTCAAGGCTGCCTGAAACTTATCTGCCCAAAATCGTGTCCAAAGCCTCGCGGTTGGTGGGGCTGAATACATTGAGTGCGCCGGAGAGGAGCAGTGTGCCGGAGGCGAGGTCGTCGCGGCCCGGGGGCGGGGTGCGGCAGGCGAGGGTGCAGTCGAACACGCCCATATTGGTGGCGTTGTCTTGCCAAGAAAGGGTGATTTGTACGTCGAGCACGGTGCCGACGGGGATTTCGGGGCGGGCGAAGTGGAGTTTGCGGGTGCCGAGCAGGAAGCCGAGCTGCACGGGGCGGCCGGCATCCAGCGCGTGCGCACCTGCCCATGCGCCCACGCCTTGTGCCATGATTTCGAGGCCGAGCCAGCCGGGCAGGGCGTTTGCGCCGTCGGGGAGCAGGATGCAGTCGGGCCGGATGGTGCAGACGGCGTGCAGGTTGTTGTCGTCGTAGGATAAAACTTCGTCCAGCAGCACCATGCGGCCGCTGTGCGGCAGGAGGGCGGCGGGTTGTTTAATCGGACATTGGGGCATGGTCTTCTCCGATGATGAGGACGCTGTTGTTGCCGCCGAAGGCAAACGACGAACTCGCGCCGATGCGCCGCCCTTGCGGCCACCGGCTGCCTGAAACGGTGAGCGCGATTGAGGGCAGTTCGGGGTCGGCATGGCCGTCCCACAGTTGGGGCGGCAGGCTGCCTTCGGGATTGTCGCGTCGGCTGGCGATGCCCCATACGAAGGCCGCTTCGAGTGCGCCGGCTGCGCCGAGGGTGTGGCCGGTGAGCGGTTTGGTGGAAGTGGCGGCGGTGTGGCTGCCGAACACTTCGGCCACGGCGCGGCTTTCCATGCCGTCGTTGAGCAGCGTGCCGGTGCCGTGCAGGTTGATCCAGCCGATGCTTTCGGGCGGCAATCCCGCGTGTTTTAAGGCTACCTGAAAAGCCTGCGCCGCGCCGAGGCCGTCGGGGCGGGGGGAAGACATATGGTGCGCGTCGCTGCTCGCGCCGTAGCCCAAGAGCGGCAGGGCGTCGCCGTCGTCTTCGCGGGTCATCACGAATACGGCGGCGGCTTCGCCGATGTTGATGCCGTTGCGGTTGCGCGAAAACGGGTTGGAAATGCCGTCTGAAAGCACTTCCAGCGAGGCGAAACCGTTGATGGTGAGCGGCGAGAGCGTGTCCACGCCGCCGCACAATACCGCGTCGCACGCGCCCAGCCGCAGCAGCCGTGCCGCGCTGATGAGCGCCCGCGCGCCGGACGTGCAGGCGGTGGACACGCCGTAGCACGCACCCCGCAGGCCGTACACCGCCGCGGCAAAATCGGCGGGCGAGGAAAGCAGTTGCGCCTGCTGCTTGAACGGAATGTCCGCCCAGCCGCCGCCGTTTGCAACGTGTTGGAACAGCGGGATATTTTCGTCCGCACCGCCCACCGATGTGCCGATGACCACGCCGATTCTGTCCGCGCCGTAGCGGCTGAGGGCTGCCTGAATCTGCGGCTCGATTTGCGCCAAAGCGTCCCACAGCAATTGATTGTTGCGGCTGCGGTGTTCGGCGGGCAGGTTGTCGGGAAACGGACGCAGCGGCCGGTTTACCGCGCCGAAAGCACGGTTTTTTCCCTTCACCCATTCGGTAGAAAACGTGAGCGGGCTGTTTTCAGACGGCCTCAACAGGCCATTCAAATGCTCCGCCAAACCGCTGCCCAAAGCCGACACCAAACCCGGCCGGCCGAGGTATGCCCGTGCCTTATTCATCGCTCTCTCCCAAAGGTGTCAGCCGCCATTTCGCCCCGCCGCCCTCCAACTCGCGCGGCCGGCCGTCTGAAAAACCGTTTTCCAACAGCGGGAACATCGCCGTGAACACCGCCTGCGCGGCATGGTTCGGCGGCACAAAGCCGTCGCGCCGCCAGCCGCTTTTCGTGGCCAGCAAACGCGCCAGCGGCGCACCGAACGCATCGGTCTGAATCCAGCGCGACTGCCCGCCCGCCTCGCTCTGCACCACCAACAGCGACACCTGCTCCGCCGCACCGGTTTCATCCAGCCGCTCCAGCTTGAAACGGCGGCTCTCGCCCGCCGCCAAATGCGGCAAATCCTGCGGCGCGAAGGCTGTGCCGCAGGCGGCAAGCAGCAGCGCGGCAACGATGGGGACGAGAAGCTTGGGGAAGGTCATTTCAGGCAGCCTTTGCGGAATGGGAATGGGGTGTGATTATAGACGAAGCGGGGCGGGCGTGGATTGTCGGGGAAGAATGTCTTGATGGCGGGCTTTCAGACGGCCTTCTACAAAAAGGTCGTCTGAAAGTATAGTCTGTATGAAGTAGGGGTCGGGTTTTCGTCAAGCAAAAGCATATTTTTCTGAAAGTTTAATGTAATTAAAACAAATGGAAAGCAGAGGGGCGGCGCGGTGGCGGTACCCTTGTTTCAGGCTTGTTTGTTTGGTGCTTTGGGATTACGCCGTTTTGCCGATAAGTGTATTTCCCCTTCGCCGATAAAATAGAAAGGTTAATTTAATTTAATCTATGAAAAGGAAAGGTGAAGAAATGAACCGTTCGGGATTTCGCATGAGCCTGATTGCTTCCATGCTGTTGGGCACACATGCGGTGGCGGCTGCCGATGAAGTTGAAGTGTCGGGGGCATTGGAAGATGTTCATGTGCAGGCGGCAAACCGCAGTACGCGTACCGAAAACCGTGATTCGTTCACCACTTCCGCCATGCGTACCACCACGGGTTTGGCTTTGTCACCCAGGGAAACGCCGCAGTCGGTCAGCGTCATTACCAAAACCCAGATTGAAGGTCAGGGCATTACCCGTTTGGAAGACGCGCTGAAGGCCACTACGGGCGTTACCGTTGTGCGCGATTCCGACCGCTCGCGCTTCATGTCGCGCGGTTTCTATATCGACCAAATAGAAGAGGACGGCATTTCTTCCGATGTTTCCAGCTATGTGGGCGAAACCATTCTCAATGCCGAGAGCCAGACCGATTTGTCGGTGTACGACCACATCGAAGTGGTGCGCGGTGCCACCGGTTTGACGCAGGCCAACGGCGAGCCGGGCGGAACCATCAATGCGGTACGCAAACGGCCGATTTCCGTACGGCAGATACAAGGCAGCGTGAGTGCGGGGCGTTTCGACACTTACCGCGGCGAATTGGATGTTTCCGACAGCCTAAACAGCAGCCGCACAGTACGCGGCCGTCTGTCGGGCGCATGGGAAAAGGCTGGCTCTTTTATCGACCGCGTCAATAGCCGGCAAAACGTGGTGTACGGCGTGCTTGATTTCGATTTGGGCGAAAAGGCTGTGTGGACGGTGGGCAGCCTGTATCAAAACCGCCATGCGGTGCCGGATGTGTACGGCCTGCCTGCGGGCAGCGAGGATCATCCGCTGCATCTGCCGCGCAATGCTTATTCCGGTGCGCCGTGGAACAACAGCCGCTTCACCAAATTCAATTTATTTTCGGAGCTGCGGTACGATTTCAACGATGACTGGCGGGCTGTCGGCTTGGTCGATTATCGTCGCGATACCGCATTTAGAGAGTATGCCGCGCTCAGCAGCGGGCCGAGTTGGCAAAACAGCAGCGGCACCATTTGGGGCAGCGGCAACCGCCTTGCCGACAACAAAACCGCGCAATGGACGGCGCAAGGCAAGCTGACTGGCCGCTTTGAGGCATTGGGACGCCGGCACGACGTGTTTGCCACATACAGTTACAACAAACGGCGTACCGATTCCGAAACCATGCAGCATTGGAATCTGTGGGCAGACCCGTCCGACTCTTGGAATCAGTTTTGCGCATCGCGCGGCTGGCCGAACTGGTGCGACCCTAACTTGAGCCGAGATTTTCCGCTGGAGCCGTTTGACGGTTCCGTTATCCCTCGCCCCGATTGGAGCAAACTGGCCGATCTGGATTACCGCTTCAACTCCATCCGCCGACATACCGATGAGCATACCCGTTCTCATGCCGTCAGTGCCGGCATCCGCTTCAACCCGACCGACAAACTGCACTTGCTGGCCGGTTTCCGCTACACCCGTTGGCGTTATCGGCAAAACACCGATGACATAATCGACCCGGCCAATCCTGTCTCATTGGAGAGCATGGCACGCCGCATCAACCGCAACCGTTTCGTACCCTATTTGGGCATTACATGGGATATAACGCCGCATCACAGCCTGTATGCCAGCTACACCTCGATTTTCAAACCGCAGCTCGAATATAAAGATGCCAGTGGCAATGATTTACCACCTGTTATCGGCACCAACTACGAAATCGGCTGGAAATCCGCTTGGAACAACAATCGCTTGAACACCGCCGTCGCCTTGTTCCAAATCGACCAGAAAAACCGCGCCGTTTATGGCGGTGACGACGGCATGGGCAACGGCTACTATATCAACACCGGCCGCGTGGTCAGCCGAGGCTTAGATGCGGAAATTTCCGGCAATCTGACCGATAACTGGAAACTGTTTGCCGGCTACACCTACAACGACAGCAAATACCGCAACGGTGATGAACACAACGAAGACGGGCAAAGATTCAGTCAGCACACACCGCGCAATATTTTCCGGCTTTACACCAACTATCGTTTGCCGGGTGCTGCCAACCGTTGGAGCATAGGTGTGGGTATGAGCACGCAAAGCCGTACCGGCAATCTGTATAACCAGCCCAACCTCAAGCAGGGCGGCTACACCTTGTGGCATGCCGATGTGCAATACGCGCCGACCGACCGAATCCGTTTTAGCCTGATAGGTAACAACCTGACAGACAAACGTTATTTTGAAAACAATGCCAACCGCAGCAATGGCGCTTACAATTTTTACGGTATGCCGCGCAATATCATGTTCAAATTGAACTGGCGGCTGTAATCCCCTTAAGCGGTAATCGGCAGGAGCAGGCCGGATGACAAAATCCTACCTGTACCTGCCGATTTTTTGTTTTCAGACGGCCTTCTACAAAAAGGCCGTCTGAAAACGGCCGATGATTACTTATCCAGCCGCTTCAATTGCTTGGCGGCATATTTGTTGCCTGCCTCGGCGGCACGGCGGTAGTAGCGGACGGCTTTTTTCAGACGGCCTGCGTCTTCATAGAGACCGCCGAGGTTTGATAATGCAATGATGCTGCCCGCGCGGGCGGCGAGTTTGTACCATTTTTTCGCCAGTTTTTTGCTGCGGCGCACGCCTTTGCCGTCGTGGTAGAGGACGCCTATGTTATTGCAGGCGGTTTCATCCGCTTGTAGGGCGGCGCGGGCGGACCATTTGTAGGCTTTGGCATAGCTTCGGGGCAGACCGAGACCTTTATCGTATAGGTAACCGAGGGCGCGTTGGGCTTCGGCGCAACCCGCTTTGGCTGCTTTGCGGTAAAGCAAGCAGGCTGTCTTAATGTCTTTTTTGCCGCCGAGGCCGCGCTCGTGTAGCCAGCCGAGGCGGTAGGCTGCATAGGCTGTATCGGGGTTTGTGCTACCGTATTGCTTAAAGGCGCGTGCATACCATTTGCGGGCGCGGCGGTAGTCGGGCTTTTCTGCAAATTCGTATAGGCGGCCGCGTGATTCCTGTGCTTCGGCGTGGCCGAGTTTGGCGGCACGGCGGTAATATTTTTCGGCTTTTTCGCAGTTTGAGACCTTTGCAAAATCCCCCCCAAATC
>NZ_KV790778.1:0-5380 GCF_001807735.1 Neisseria sp. HMSC31F04
CCATAAAGATTTTCGCCGTTTTTTTTCTTCTATCCACTCAGTGCAAAAATAAACACCTCCCCACACTTTCCGCATTAGCAATACCGCCAAGTGTCCCGCATAAAATGAATAATCTCGTTTAACGGCACAGGCGAAAGCGTAAACTGCTTGCCCCCTTCCTTCTGCTCCACTTCCAAAATCAACATACAGCCCTCCGACAACTTGCCTTGTCGGTCAAATTCCAATTCTTTGATTTTGACCGAATGGGTAATGCCTCTGTTCGCCAAGTTCTGCCGGTATGCTTCGCCCGTGTGCCCGTAAAAATGGTAGGCAAACGCCAGCTGGTCCAGCACATCGGCAATCTCTTCCGCGCCGTAACCGCTTTGGCTGTCGGTGGGCTGGTCATGCGTTATCAGCAGATCGGGGTCGTGCTTGTTTTTCAGGCAGTCTTTAATAAAGCGGCGCAAGGTTTGCCGTTCATACTCCTGAATAAATTCGCCGTGCGGCCGCTGTTTCCTATCGCCAATGCGCCCGATGCCGAGAATTTCCAGCGATTCGCCATCCTTCTGCAACACAAATGGTTCGCCCGTTTTCAGCACCCAAACGCGCTGATAAACATCAATCGGAAAAGCAGCCTGCACGCTTTGCCGTTCCAATTCATCCAAAAATTCATGGTCCTCATGATTGCCGCGCACACAGAGCATATTGAGGTTGAGCCGCTCGAGGAATTGGGCGATCGACAGCTTGGCGTGCATAAAATCATCCATAAAGCCCAATTCGTCGCGGTCTCTTGCCGCATGACGCAGCGTGGCCTTGTCCATACGGCTCTTATCCGGGAATGCGCCCATATCGCCGCATTGGACAATTAAGTCTATGGATTTGCCGGTGGTTTGCTGGTAGTGGTGCGCCAGCTTGAATGGGAGCAGGAATTTGCCGTGGATGTCGGCGAACAGGGCAAGGCGGATCATGGGAACGGTTGCAATTGAGTGATGGAAACAAAACGCAGAAACGGTGGCACGTCGGGCAATCGGAAGACTATTTTAACAGCAAACAGCAAACTATTTTTTATTTCTCTGTTCGGGTACCGAGCATCAAACTAATCTACGCCGGCTTGCACGAGAAAAGTTCCCTGAGATGACATTCTCGACACTAGATCGCTCTGAGTGATCTGTATTATGAAATCAAAACAGGCATATCCTTCAGGAGATGCCTGTTTTACTAGTATCAGTCTCTCAGATATGCTTCTGATGAAGCAAGAAACTTTTTGAATTCACACACGAACATTGCCGCCTTCAAGTTTTCGCTTAAACAGATCTGAGTGAGTACGATTTGACGGACAAAGCTTGAATGCTGCATCAACCTGATCATAGCCAAGCTGTCAGGCATAAACCTTTTTTCCAACCAGTTTTTGACTGTTCGCTCTGATACACCTGTCCAATGTGCAAGGTTTTTGACATTGACATGATTTTTCTGCAATTCTTTGTATAAAGCGCTTGAGAGTAACTCTTTCCACATATCTTCATTGATATTCTTCAAGGGAAGTTTTTTTCCATTTGAGTGCAACATTTTTCCTAACTGTTCCTTTATATTCTGTTAATCAATAAATTACCTGCCATTTGTTATGGATCCAAAGGAACAGTTATCAAAACAGCAAAAAGCGGTTCTGTATATCCGTATGTCCACGGATCATCAGAAATATTCGCCTGATAACCAGAAAGCTTTTTTGCTGGAATATGCCAATAAGAATGGACTGACCGTTGTTGGTGAATTTATTGACGAAGGCATCAGCGGAGTCGTGACGCAAAAACGGTATCAGTTCTTGAACTTAATTGATTTGGTCAGAAGCGGCAAAGCAGATTTCGGTCATATTTTGGTTTATGACGCGAGTCGCTGGGGACGCTTTATTGACCCGCAAGAATCTAGTTATTACCAATACCTCTGTCAGCAGCAAAACATCATTCTGCACAAATGTGCGGAACCGATTCCAGTGGCAACAGAAGAGTTGGATCCGGTAGTAACAGGTATCATAGATGTATTCCAGCAAACTTCAGCCGGTCTCTTTAGCAAGGGACTATCAAAGAAGGTTTTTCTCGGGCAAGAAAACTTGATCAGGCTCGGTTTTCGACAAGGTGGCTCTGCAGGGTACGGATTGCGCCGCTTGTTGGTAGACGAGAATAGGCAGCCAAAATTTGAGCTTAAGGCCGGGGAACATAAGAGTATCCAAACCGACAGGGTAATTCTGGTTCCCGGCCCGGAACATGAACAGGCCGTTATCCGGAAAATTTACGAGGACTTCATTTACCAAAAAATGAGCGAACAGGCGATAGCTGATGATTTAAACAGACAGCACATTTTGACCGACCGTGGCATCTCTTGGACTAGAGGTGTTGTGCATCAAATCCTGATTAACGAAAAATACATCGGCAATAATGTCTGGAACAAAAGCAGCTATTCGCCCTTCAAGCCACATAAAGGCAAGAATGCCTCCGAACAATGGGTACGGGCTAATTCAGTCTTTCAACCCATTGTTTCCACCGTACTGTTCAATGCCGCCCAAAGCATTATCCACCAAAGAAGCCGGCATTGGAGCAATGAAGAAATGCTGGATAAATTAAAGGAGCTACTCCGAATTAACGGCAAGCTGTCTGGTTTGATCATTGATGAAGCCGCAGATTGCCCTTCCAGCAGTATGTTCCGTAGCCGCTTCGGAAGCCTACTTAAGAGCTATCGGGAAGTAGGTTATACACCCAGCCGAGACTATCGCTATCTGAAAATCAATCGTGCCTTGAGACGGACTCATGCAGATCTGGTTGAGCAGACGATTGCAGAAATTGAGCGGCTGGGGGGAGCGGTATCCCGCATTCCGGAAAACGATTTACTCCATATTAATCAGGAGTTTTTTGTTTCTCTAGTGCTGGCACGCTGTCGGATAACCGATGCTGGTACCAAACGCTGGTTTATACGTTTTGACAGTAGCCTTGCTCCTGATTTGACCATAGCTGTGCGGCTGGATGAAACGGCGGAGAAAATAGTAGATTACTATCTACTTCCTTCCGAAAAAACCCATTGTGCCAAAGTGAGATTGATGGAACAAAACCCAATTGACTGGGATTGTTATCGCCATAAAGATTTGAGTCGTTTTTTTGCCATGAGTAAACGGGTATTGATTAAGGAGGCAATTTTATGAGGATGGTGATTCAAACACTACCGATCAATCGAATCAAGGTCCTGAATCCACGCAGTAGGAACCCCAAAGTGTTTAACCAATTGGTCGCCAGCATCGCGGCAGTCGGTCTAAAGCGTCCGATTACCGTTACCAAATCGGAAATATTGGATGGAGAACAATGGTATGGCCTATTATGCGGCGAAGGAAGATTAACCGCCTGCCAAGAGCTAGGTGAAGAGTACATACCGTGTCACATTGTGGAGGTTAGTGGTGACGAAGGATTTTTAATCAGCCTGGCTGAAAATATTGCTAGACGTAAGCACACCAATTTGGAAATACTGTCTGCCATTCGGGTGTTGTATGAACGTGGATATTCCGAAAAAGATATTTCACGAAAAATTGGCCTTCATCAAGCATACATACGGGGAATTTTACATTTGTTGCGAGAAGGTGAGGCACGCCTGATTGCAGGCGTAGAAAAAGGCTATTTGCCGATTGACGTTGCTGTAGATATTTCCCGTGCAAAAGAAAAAGAAGTTCAAACGGCTTTATCCGATCTCTACCAACAACAGAAGCTAAAGCGCGGAGATATTGCCAAAATCAGGAGACTGATCCAACAGAGAAAGCGTGATGGTAAAACTTACCACTTCACTCCGAGGCGTAATACACCTATCAATAAGGAGAAGCTACTTCAAATGTATGAGAATGAGATTAAGCGAAGACAGTTGATGGCAACACAGGCTGAATTTTGCCAACAACAGCTGCTGATCATTCTTTCTGGGTTAAATCGTTTGTTTGAGGATAATCATTTCAAAACACTGCTTCGGGCAGAGAGAATCGTAGATATGCCTGAGAACCTCAGTAAATGCCTGAACCATTATAGGGAAACATATATCAATGAATCAGCCTAAACACATCGCTTATGCTTTTCAAGCATCATTGAAGAACATCGCGCTCAAAGATATTCAAACCATGCACCCCTTCCCCGAAGGGATACGGGGGAGCGTGAAGTTCAAAAGCATCTTGGCCTCAGTAGAGGAAATTGGTGTTATTGAGCCGCTGGCTGTTTATGAAGAAAACGGTAAGTACCTCTTACTGGACGGGCATCTCCGTCTGCTTGCCTTACAAGAACTAGGAATCGACACGGTAGTATGTCTGCTGTCCACAGACGATGAAGGATTTACCTATAACCGGCAAATTAACCGGTTAAGCCCAATTCAGGAATACCGGATGATCAGCCGTGCAATTAGCAAAGGCATACCAAGGGAGAAGATTGCCAAAACCCTGAATATCAACTTATCCGGAATCGAAAGCAAGTTGAATTTGCTGAATGATATCACGCCCGAAGTAGCCGCGAAACTCGCAGACAAGCATCTGGCACAAGATACGTTTCGGATCCTCCGAAAAATGAAACCTATCCGACAGATGGAAGCTGCAGATATGATGATTGCAGCCAACAAGTTCACCAAGTCCTATGCTGAGATGATCTTGGTGGCATCCTCCCAGGAAGACTTGGTTGATCATGCTCAGAAAAAGAAAAAGCACTCGGATAGTCTAGAAAAACTTTCACTGTTGGAACAAGAAATGGACAGGTTGAAGGAGGACTATACCCGGACAGAGAAAGAAATTAGTGATACCAATCTGTCTTTGATTGTTGCTGGCGGTTATTTGAAAAGATTGTTAGATAATTCTGCCGTGAAAGAGTTCATCAGCTTGTATTATGCAGACATCCTAACCGCATTAGATACGGTTTCCCAGCAATTACAACAAGCCCCGATGTCTCTTGAGAAAGAGTAAAGTATCAAAAAAAGCTGCCTCATTTCTGAAAGATGTCTTTTTTAGCTTTGTTACTCCAATCACAAAAAGTATGCCACCCTCCGAAAGGCTGTAGAAATCAGTAGCGTTGTCTACACTTTTTCCGCTACTGAAAGCTTCTATTTTTGCTGAAATAGTTTTTGAGTAGTTATCCGGTGTTGTCAAGAACAGAGTGGGTTTCCTGTGCCTATCGACATTCTTGATAATGCCGGGTAGCTGCTTAATTGGGTCTTCAAGCAAAAATCAAAAGTGTAAACAATACTGTTAGATACCTTTGCAAAAAAGCCTTTCCCTCGACAGCCGGAACCCAAACACAGGTTTTCGTCTGTTTCCGCCCCCAATCACTCCTGATTTTACCCAAATACCCACTTAATCCTCCCGGATACCCGATAATCAGGCATCCGGCCGCCTTTTAGGCGG
>NZ_KV790779.1:0-805 GCF_001807735.1 Neisseria sp. HMSC31F04
ACAGATTCAAGAATAAAACACTTGGCGTTTCGTAGCCAAGTGTTTTTCTCGGCCGGCGGTTCAATTCATCTTGAACCCTGCGTATCTCCCGATCACTGATGTTTCGGAAATCGGTTTGTTTGGGGAAATATTGGCGGATGAGTCCGTTGGTGTTCTCATTCAGCCCTTTCTCCCAAGAATGGTAAGGGCGGCAAAAATAGTTTTCCGCCTTCAATGCTTTGGCTATTTTGGTGTGTTGGTAGAACTCTTTGCCGTTATCCATGGTGATGGTGTGCACCCTGCCTTTATGTGCCTTTAATGCCCTAACGGCTGCCCGGGCAGTGTCTTCGGCTTTGAGGCTGTCCAATTTGCAGATGATCGTGTAGCGGGTAACGCGTTCGACCAAGGTCAGTAATGCGCTTTTCTGATCTATGCCGACGCGGTTGGGCACTTTGCCCCTGGTCCATGTGCTGCCGTAGCGTTTGCGGTAGGGTTTGCTGCATATTCTGAGGTGTTGCCACAAGGTGCCGCCGTTGCTTTTGTCTTGGCGGAGGTAGCGGTAAATGGTGCTGTAATGGAGTGTGATTCGATGGTGTTTGCGCAGGTAGGCGCATACTTGTTCGGGACTGAGTTTGCGGCGGATAAGGGTGTCGATGTGCTGAATCAGCTGCGAATCGAGCTTATAGGGCTTTCGCTGGCGCTGTTTGGTAATCCGGCTTTGCCGTTGTGCTTTTTCGGCGCTGTATTGCTGCCCTTGGGTGCAGTGCCGTCTGATTTCGCGGCTGATGGTGCTTTTGTGGCGGTTAAGCTGTTTGGCGATTTCGGC
>NZ_KV790780.1:0-1375 GCF_001807735.1 Neisseria sp. HMSC31F04
CAATACGATCGTGACACTTTTATTGAGGAGTCTGGTATGCGGTTGTTGGAATTTTGATAGGAATTTCTGCCTGCCTGCCGGAATTTTTTTCTTATGCTGGAAAAAAGAACAGACGCGTCATCTATTTTTTCATAAATGAACGATGCTTGATATGCAAATATGTGATGATCCAAAAAAGCGAGTTATTTTTGAAAAGCCCGTTGCCTTTTTTCAAAAAAAAGGTATTCTTTATATTTAATATATATATAGTATACCTATTTATAAATGACCTATGTCATATAAATTACAGTAGGGCGGTTTAATGGGCTAATGTGGTGATGTTGGCGAGAGGGTGACGGCTTCAGCCGTTTTGTATTTTTTAGAGGAAGGATACTTCCAAATCTCAAGTGTGGTGGATTGATCAATAATCAACATGAAGACTTGGATTCGAGTAGGATATATTTCTTGTATAAATGGAGGCTCATTGTTGATGATTAGCACACTTTGACCATCAACCGGTATTTCTCCTAGTTGGAGTTGTGGTCGTAGCAGGAAATTTATCGGTAAGGTGGGACATAGTGAAAAAAGACATTGGGACTGTAGTAGGTGATGCCGATACAAGAGACTGGTTATGTTGCTGCTTTTATATTGCTGTTTTATATCCCGTCAACCGATGAATTTTTGTTCTGCTTGATGAACGCTTTTGACAATGGCCGACAAGTTGTTTGCAAAACTACCGGACAGCAGATGGCCTGAAAAATTGGACGTGCTATTCGCTGCAAAATTATCTCTTCGGTTTTTGGATTGCATGCAGTATAAAAGTCCGGTGCGCAGAAACGGGGGTATGACTAGCCTCCTGTGTTGGTAAAGTGTGATCGCCGCACGGGCATGAGATTCACATTACTGTTGATGGTGGTAATCTCCCTGTGTTCAATCAGTAACAGAATGATTTGGGACATAGCACCAATATTGAACATAAAATTTTTGGGTTCCATATTAGCTATTTCCCATGATGGGAGACTCGCGGTGATGGTCTTGGCCGATATCACTGTATGGGTAAATCAATCGGCCGTACTGGTAGGGAGACGTTGTGCTGTAGAGGTAGAGATAGTTTTCATCCCTGAAAAAGATGACTGATTGACTGGATACGCCTTTATCGTAATGGCTCGCTGAAAAGTACACTCTTACGCTTTTTTGAGTTCATACTTATCGCAGAAGCATAGCAACGGTTGAGCTGGTTCCTGTGAAACTCGGCGGTCATGTGCTCGAGTAGGCGGGCGTGGGTAGCGGTTAGTAATCTGGAAAAGATTTGGACCTACTTGGATTCGGATTTCAAGTGCAACACTAGGGTACCAGTGGTTGGAACAGATTCAAGAATAAAACACTTGGCGTTTCG
>NZ_KV790781.1:0-4147 GCF_001807735.1 Neisseria sp. HMSC31F04
ACTGCCCATCACGGTGCCGACAGCGTTCCCGATCTGCAAAACCTACTCGACAAACAGCAAACCATTGCCCAATCGACTGCCGCCATCCACAGTGCCGTCGGCACCTATAGGGGCAACCGTGCCAAAGCGGCAGCCGAAGAGCTGGAAAAACAACAAGCCGACCACGAAGGCAACCTGAAAGAGCGTAACGACGGCAGTTACGAACACTATCTCAGCCTAAGCGACGCACAACGGCAGCAGGAGATGCTGGCCCATTCCCCCGCCTACGCCCAAGCCTACCAAGAAGCCCGAAGCTGGGGCGTATACTTCCCCACTCAACAAATAAACAAACCGAAGAGGTAAACCAGCATGAGTTTTATGTGCAGTAAAAAATGGTACGACCATATCAGCAGCATCGTTATCGAGTACGCCGAAAGTTTCAACCAATACCTTTCGGGTAAAGGCGATCCTGATATTGCAAACAGTCTTTCATATATTGACGAGCGCAAAGGCTCCCCCTTTGCAGCCATGTCGATTCTGAAACAGCCGGTGTATGCGGCCTGCGCCCACGCATTGTGGGCGGAGCGCGACCTGCCCAAATTCAAGCGCTATGCCTACCAGCTGGGCAAGCTCGAAATCTTAAGCAGTATGGACTGGGATTATCCCGAGCCGTTTTTCCTGTGTGCCGAAACCCCCAATGTGGCCAACCCGCTGTTTGTGATGCTGATGAGCGACAGCCCCAAAATCCGCTCCTTCCTGCTGCGCAATATCGATTTAATCAGCAACGATACCGAAGAGTTTGCCGACCGCTACGATTTGAACCGCCAGTTGAAGTACAACACCCTGCTGATGCTGGAAGGCACGCAGTTGGAACGCTTGGAACGGCGCAGCCTGAATGTGCTCGAAAACCAACAGCAAAGCAAATGGCTGCAACTGCGGTGCGAAGACTTCCTCTTCTTCCTGGCCTTCGCCCGCCAAGATCCTGCTGCTATGCGGCAGGCGCTCGATCCTTTGTTTGAAAAAAAACGCGCCCGTCAGGCAGCCAAAGAAACCCTCAGCTATTTCGATTTCTTCTTGCAGCCGCAAATCGTGATGTACGCCAAAATTGCCGCAATTCACGGCTTTGATCTGGGTATTGACCATGAAATCGCCCCCAAAGAAGCCATTGCCTATGCGCCGCTGCCTGAAGGCGAATACCAAGATCCCTTCGACTTTATGCGTACCTACGATTTGGACTTCCCCTACGAATACTTGCAAAACTGGGTGGATTACTACACCGGCCAAACAGATACTTTGGGTTTGCCGCCGCTTGTGAATGACGAATAGAGTTTAGGATTAAGTTGCTGTGTGTTTACATCGCAGGCAGCCTGCCCCCTTTTCCCGTTTTCAGGCTGCCTTTCCCCGCACACACTACGGATACCCCCTACCATGAACAAAAACCGCCATAAAATCGTTTTCAACCGTCGCCGCGGCATTCTGATGGCCGCAGCCGAGACCGCAGTCGGGCAGGGCAAAAGCCCCGGCGAGCGCTCAGGCGGAGAAACCGGTGGCGGTAACGGCAGTCTAAAAACCCATTCAGGCTGCCGTTTGCATTTGGGCACGCTGGCTTTCAGCCTGCTGCTCGGTTTCGGTTCGGCCCTGATTGTGCCCGCCGCCGCTGCCGACATCCAAGCCGACAAATCCGCCCCCAAATCCCAGCAGCCCGTCATCCTGCAAACCGGCAACGGACTGCCGCAGGTCAATATCCAAACCCCCACCGCCCACGGCGTATCCGTCAACCAATACCGCCGTTTCGATGTCGACACGCGCGGCACCATTCTCAACAACAGCCATAAAAGCGTATCCACCCGCCAGGCCGGCTGGATACAGGGCAACCCCTTTCTCGCCCGTGGCGAAGCCCGTGTAATCGTCAACCAAATCAACAGCAGCGATCCGAGCCGGCTCGAGGGCTACATCGAAATCGCAGGCCGCCGCGCCGAAGTGGTGATGGCCAACCCCGCCGGCATCCGCGTTGATGGCGGCGGCTTTATCAACAGCGCAGGCGCCACCCTGACCACCGGCCGTCCCATCCTGGCAGACGGCCGTTTCGACGGTTTGGACATCGGCAGCGGCCGTATCGAAATCGGCGCTCAGGGACTGGATGCGCGCGATGCCGACTACACCCGCATTCTCAGCCGTGCCGCCAAGATTGACGGCGGCATTTGGGGGCAGAACGTCCAAGTGATTGCCGCCGGCGGCCAAACCGCTTACATCCAACACATCATAGCTACTCAAACAATCCGTATAGACAATACTGTCAGGCATAATTTTCTTTGTGATAACAGGAAATAACGTCTCTCTTTTAGCGTTCTCAATAACCACGGTATAAACCTTGCCGCCGCGTTTGAGAATACCAAAAACTGCCACCTTGTCTGCCGCACCGCGTCCACGTTTGCCTTTGCGGTGTCCGCCAAAATAGCTCTCGTCCAACTCAACTGAGCCGTCAAAAACCGTATCGGCTTCCAGTGAAAGATGATGGCTGATGACTTCGCGAATCTTGCGGTAAAACAGCACTGCCGAATTGGGGTGGATGCCCGATAAATCAGCTGCTGAACGGGCGGTAACTTCGAGTACAAAAAACTGGAGCAGTTTCTTTTGAATACTCTTTTCTATTTTACAATGGGTTATCTTCATTTTTACAGTCTAACATGACTGCTTATCTAGTACAGCCCCTAAATTTTTATTCATGGAGATTTTCATTTATTAAAAATTCGGGTAAGTTTTTAAACAAAAAAAATTCATCTCCCCAATTAATCATATTCAACACTGATTGGGAAAAAATTAGCCGAAACCCGATTTCATCATCATCAAGATATAGTTTTCTCATTTCCAATAGGTCTTCATCTTTAAGGAAACCAAAAAAATCAAAATCGGTTAAATCGAATATTTTAAGCTCTCCATAACTACCTAAAGATACGTTTTCAGCTTCCTTGTTGATTTCATAAGACAGATTCGGTTCGCTGCCATTACACTTAAATAAAACAGGGATCCCTTCCAAATCAAACTGTATTTCATCGGGACGTTGGACATCAATATCAAGATCCGTTTCGTCATATATGAAGAAAAGCCCCTTTACTGATAAAATCCTTCCATTTAACTCATTCATTTATTTACCCTTATCCCTTCTTTTACTGGTGGATTAGTTAAGCCATTTTTCAAAATTGTTATAAACTCTCCTTCAGGAGATGTTACTACTACATTATTTCCTTTAATTCTAAATAAAACTGATCCACGTGCATGATTTGCACCTTGCCTGATTCCCTGCCCGTTAAAAGTTCCTACCCTTAACTCATCTGGCCGTTTAGCAATTTCATAAATAAATTTTTTAAAACTTTCTCTTCCGCTAGAAGTTTTCATATCAAATCCATGTTCAGTAGCATGTCTTCCTACTTTGTGACCAAATTGGTTATCGGCTAAAGAAAATCTTTGCGGGTTCCAAGATGCTTTTTGAAATTCCTTAGGAATTTTAGCAAAATCAATTTCTAATCTTGCCAACTCTTCTTGTATCTTGCTTACTTTAACCTCAAGTTGTTCAAATCTTCTAGGCGAGCCTTTCGCATCTTTGGCTAATTCAAACAATTTCTTGGCTGTGCGCAAATCCCCCGCTTCTTTGGCAGCTTCGTAGGCCTTTCTGAAATCGCGGACGGTTTCTAGTTTTTTAGCTACTTTCACTCCCGGAATGGCAAAAATAGTTGCAACAGCATAATCTCTAAACGTGTCGGCCTGTTTGAAATCTTTAATCGTTCCGACAACCGTCATATCGGTAAGCAGTTCGCTGCCAATCCGCATCATTTTTGCATTGGCGGCAATTTCTTCCGGTGATTTGCCGTAAGACATTAACACAACAGTATCGGTTTTGCCGAACTCTTCGCTATGAGCCTGCCTTCTTTCGGGATTAAATGCCATTTTAAAATCAAACAATCTGCTTAATGGAGTGGCACTTAACCCACTCATAGCAACTTCCGCTTCTTTTCTCAACCGAGTACATAAAGGAGAACGGATATTGGCATTACATTCAGCTAGCAGTCGCAAATCTCGCTCTTTATTTAGCCTTTCCAACCTTTTTTGTTCCGCGCAGGCTGCCTTACCTGAATCGTCAAAGAACCCGTTACCTCCGAAACCACCGCGG
>NZ_KV790782.1:0-12359 GCF_001807735.1 Neisseria sp. HMSC31F04
GGATTTTGCAAAGGTCTCAGGCCGTCTGAAAAACATTTTTCAGACGGCCTTTTCGCTACAAACTATATCCGACGGGTTTATTTGTCTTCTTTAGTTGTTTCTTTTTTGTCTTTTTTTGCCGGTTTTTTGGCAGCCAACCCGAGCGATTCACGCCATTTGGCCGGGTCTTTCACCAAATCCAGCGCGGCTTTCAGTTGGGCATCTTTCGCAGGATCGGGATTGTGGCGCGAAGAGAGTTCTTCTTCCGCCTCTTTCTCTTTGTCCTTACCTTTGTTTTTGCCTTTGGCAGCCTCTTTGTCGGCTTGGGATGCGGCTTTTTCTTCAACGGCATCATCGTGCACCACACCGTTTACTTCTTCTCCGCCCAACGGATTGCCGATGTGTCCGGCCAAATCGGCCTCGCGGCTTTCGTAGGTTCGGTTTTTATCTTTGACTTCCACGTCCGGCACGATGCCTTGCGCCTGAATAGAGCGGTCGTTCGGCGTGTAGTAGAGCGAAGTGGTCAGCTTGATGGCGCTGCCGTTGGATAGCGGCAGAACGGTCTGCACCGAGCCTTTGCCGAAACTCTGCGTGCCGACGATGACGGCGCGTTTGTGATCCTGCAGGGCACCGGCGACAATCTCCGAAGCGGAAGCAGAACCGGAATTGATCAATACGGTTACCGGGATGTTTTTGATTTCGGACGGCAGGCCTTTGAGCGGGTCGGCATGGCCGGAGAAGATGTAATCTTTCGGCAGGGCGGACAGGCTCATGCCGTCTTTGCCGTCGCGGCCTTTGGTGCTGACCACTTTGGCACCTTCGGGCAGGAAGGCGGCAGATACGCCCACCGCGCCGTTAAGCAGGCCGCCGGGGTCGTCGCGCAAGTCCAAAATCAAGCCTTGGAGCGGGGCTTTGTTTTCTTTGGTCAGCTTTTGCACTGCTTCGCGCAACGAGGCGACGGTGCGTTCCTGGAACTGGCTGATGCGGATGTAGCCGTAGCCCGGCTCGATCAGTTTGGAGCGCACGCTCTGCACTTTGATGATGGCGCGGGTGAGTTTGAAGGTCAGCGGTTTGGAAGAATCTTTGCGCGAAATGGTCAGTTCGATGTTGGTGCCGGGTTTGCCGCGCATCTTTTTTACCGCTTCGCTCACGCTCATGCCGCGTGTCGAAACGCCGTCGATTTTCGCGATGTAGTCGCCGCTTTTGATGCCGGCACGTTCGGCCGGGGTGTCTTCAATCGGAGCGATGATTTTGACAAAGCCGTCTTCGGAGCCGATTTCCATCCCCAAGCCGCCGAATTCGCCGCTGGTGCTTTCCTTCAGGTCGGCATAGTCTTTTTTGTTCATGTATTCGGAATGCGGGTCGAGGTCGGCCACCATGCCTTTCGCGGCACTTTCGAGCAGGACGTCGTCGGTTTTGTCTTCGTAGTAGTTGGCTTTAATCTGACTGTAAACCTCTGCCAGCGTACGGATGGACTGTACCGGCAGCGCGTCCTGTTTTTTGCCCTCGGAGGCGGCGAAACCCTGTACGCCGACGGTCAGCAATGCTCCGCTGAACGCGCCCAATGTGTAGAGTGCGACTTTTTTCAAAGTGGAATTTGCCATGTTTGTATATTCTCGTTTGTTTCTGAATGCCGACCTGCGGCAAAGATGCGAACTGTATTGGATTTGATGTTGTCCATCAACTGCTTTTATCAAAAAATACAATAGGCGGAAAAACGCAAAGGCCGTCTGAAAACGGACGGCCGGACTTTCAGACGGCCTCTATGCTTCCGCCTCCCCGCCCTAGCGCAGCCAGGCGGCGGGGTTCATTGCCGCAAGCCGGTAGCGGATTTCGAAATACAGGCCTTGCTCGCCCGACGGCAGGCTGCCGCTGGTGCCGATTGTCCCGCCTGTTTTCACGCTGCCGCCGCTGCCGACGGCGATGGACGACAGGCCGGTATAAACGCCGGTGTAGCCGTCGCCGTAGTCGATGACGACGGTATTGCCGTAGCCGTTCAGCGCGCCTGCGTAAGCCACGGTGCCGTCGGCCACGCTGCGGACGGGCGACGGGGCCGTGGCGAAAAACAGGCCGTGCCAAACGCCGCCGTCAGGCCTCGGTTTGCCGAAACGTCCGGTGATGCTGCCGCCGACCGGATGCGGCAGGCGGCCTTGGAGGCGGCTGAAGGTGTTGTTGGCCTGTGCGGCATATTCGCTCTGTAAGGCGCGGTCTTCTTCCGTCAGGGTGGAAACGGGCAGTTTGGCCGGTGCGGAGGCGGCCTTGTCTTCAGCGTTGTCAGATTTTGCCAGACGTTTTTTCGCCTTTTCCGCCGCCAGCCGCTCGCGGGCGGCTTTGGTGCGGGCGGCGGCTTCCTGTTTGCGTTTGGCCGCATTGCGGCGGGCGATGTCGGCAAGGATTTGGTTTAATTTCGATTCGTCGGCACGCAGTTTGTTCAGGTTTTGGTTTTGCTTGTCGATTTCGGCATTCAGACGGCTGTTTTCGCGCTGTGCGGCCGAATTGTGTTTGCCCAGCCTGCTCAACGCGGCTTCTTTTTCCGCTTTCAGTTTGGCCAGCTTCGCCAGTTCGGCATCAATTTCCTGTTCGCGCCGGTGCAGTTCCTGCTGCTGGACGACCAGTTCGGAGACCACGTTGCGGTTTGCACTGCCGATGCGGCGGGCGTATTCGAGATAACGCGATTTCCGCCCCGGTTCGGCGTTTTTCAGAAACAGGATGACGGCGTTGTTTTGGCGGTTTTTATAGTGGCCGTTCAACAGGCGGGCAACTTGCGCTTTGCGTCCCGCGATTTCGGTTTTCAGCCCTTCGAGTTCGTTTTGCAGCGTTTGCAGCTTCTGTCGCGAGTCTTGCTGGCGGCGGGTGATGCCGGCCAGTTCGCGCTGCGCCTTTTCCAGTGCGGCACGGGTTTTGGCCAGCGTCTGCTGCGCCTGCCGCTGCGCCTGCTGTTTTTGCTGCAATTCCGACTGCGCCTCGTCGATGGCGTGGCGGATGCTGTTCAAATCGCCTCCGTCCGGCGTTTCGGGGGCGGCGGACAAAGGCAGGGCGGCAAGCAGTACGGTCAATATCAGCGGGCGCGGGGACATAGCGTAAAACGGGTCATCAAAACGGCGGATTATAGCGGAATTTGGCGGCTTCGGCTTTTCAGACGGCCTCTTCCCGCCACGCCGCACGCCATCGGGACGGCCGTTTCACTATATAATCACGCCGTCCAATGTTTTTTCAGACGGCCCCTATGCCACGCCTCATCTTCTCCCTCGCCACGCCCGACGACGACGACGCCCTGCGCCGCCTGTTGCGGGAAAACGTTATGGAAGGCGGCATCAGCGTCAGCTTCCGCCGCGAACCGTCTTACTTCCTCACCTCGTCGATTCAGGGCGAACAGGCGGAAATTTACAAAGGCTGCAATGTCGAAACGGGCGAAATCGCGGTATTGGGCAGCCGTTTCCGCCGTGCCGCCTATTTCAACGGCAAACGGGAAACACTGGGCTATCTGGCCGACCTGCGCCTCAACCGCCACTACCGTTCTAGCCGCTGCCTTTTCCGGGCCTACCGCGAACTGGGCAACGTCATTGCCGCCGACCCGCTGCCGCTGCACACCAGTATGATCCTGCACGACAACGCCGCCGCCCTCTCCACCATCGCCGCCAACCGGCCGGGTATGCCGCGCTACATCCCGCAAGGCCTGGTGCACACGCCGTTCATCCGCCTAGCTCGCCCGCGCCGCCCGATTGCACCTGAGGGGGTGGAACTCCGCTTCGGCCGTGCGGGTGAAGAAGACGTGCTGACCGATTTTCTCAACCGCGAAGCCGCCCGCCGCCAATTTGCGCCGCATTATGAACCGGCCGACTGGCACAACGGGCGGCTGCGCGGGCTGTCCGTCGGCGACGTCTGCATCGCGCGGCGGGACGGCCGGATTGTCGGCGCGCTGGCCAGCTGGGACCAGCACGGTTTCCGCCAAATCCATGTCGAACGGTACAACGGCCTGTGGCGTTTGGGCAAACCGTTGTATAACGCCGCCGCCCGCCTGTTGCGCCTGCCGCTGCTGCCCGACGAGGGCGGGACGATACGCTACGGCTATCTGGCTTTGACCGCCGTCGAAAAAGACGATGCCGACGTTTACCGCGCGCTCCTACGCGCGCAATACATCCGCTGCCGCAAACTCGGCTGGCACTACATGGTCGGCAGCATGCACGAAAACGACCCGCTGCTGCCCGTCATGAACGAATATCCGCATCTGGCGGCGGGCGGCAGGCTGTTCGTCGTCGCCTTCGATACGCCGCCCAAGCCCGACGGCCGCGTGCCCTATGTCGAAGCGGCCACGCTTTAAGGCAGGCGCGTTTGGAACAGCAAGAGGCTAAAATACCGCCTTCGGAACCGACGGCATATATGGCGGATTCACTTTAAACCGGTACGGCGTTGCCCCGCCTTGCCGTATTGTTTGTACTGCCTGCGGCTTCGCCGCCGCGTCCTGATTTAAACTTAACCCGATATAATTCAGAATGTTTTTCAGACGGCCACGGCGGCTTTGATGTGCGGGTGCGGGTCGTAATCCACCAGTTCGAAATCTTCGAATTTGAAGTCGAACAGGTCGGTTACGGCGGGGTTGAGCTTCATCTTCGGCAGCGCGCGCGGTTCGCGGGCCAGCTGCAATTCGGTTTGCTCGAAGTGGTTGCTGTAAATATGCGCGTCGCCCAGCGTGTGGACGAATTCGCCCGGCTGCAAACCGCACACTTGGGCAATCATCATGGTCAGAAGCGCGTAGCTGGCGATGTTGAACGGCACGCCGAGGAAGATGTCCGCGCTGCGCTGGTAGAGCTGGCAGGACAGTTTACCGTCGGCAACGTAAAACTGAAACAGCGCGTGGCAGGGCGGCAAGGCCATTTCGTCCACCAGCGCGGGGTTCCAGGCCGTCACAATCAGGCGGCGGGAATCGGGTTTTTTCTTGATTTGCTCCACCACGTTGGCGATTTGGTCGATATGGCGGCCGTCGGGCGCGGGCCAGCTGCGCCACTGGTAGCCGTAAACCGGGCCCAAGTCGCCGTTTTCGTCCGCCCATTCGTCCCAGATGGAAACGTTGTTGTCTTTCAGGTATTTGATGTTGGTATCGCCTTTGAGGAACCACAGCAGCTCGTGGATAATCGAGCGCAGGTGGAGTTTTTTGGTGGTTAAAAGCGGGAAACCCTGCGCCAAATCGAAACGCATCTGGTAGCCGAACACGGAGCGCGTGCCAGTGCCGGTGCGGTCGGATTTGTCGTGGCCGTTTTGCATGACGTGGCGCATCAGGCCGAGATATTGTTTCATGTGTATGTCCCTTCGGTTGAGGCCGTCTGAAAAATCCCGCTTCGCGCAAGATTAGTTTTCAGACGGCCTTTTCATCTTACCAATAGCTGACGAAGCGTTCCAAATCGGTATTTTTTTCTTCTTTCGGGAAATCGTGCTGCGCCGTGCCGACCATGATCAAGCCGATGATGCGGTCTTTTTCGCCGCAGTTCATGGCTTCGCGCAATACGGGGCTGCCGCACCACAGGCCGGTAATCCACACGTTGTCGTAACCCAGCGCGTTGGTGGCAAGCTGGACGGCATAAGCCGCCGCGCCCGCGCTCATCAGCTGCTCCCATTCGGGCTTCGGTTTTTCGGCGGCGGTGTTCGGCGCGGCAATCACGGCGATAATCATGGGGGCGAAGTTGGCGACTTTTTCCGCCTTTCTCATCGCGTCCTCACCCAATTTCATCACTTCCACCGTTTCTTCCAACGCGCGGCGGAATTTCTGTTTCGCCTCGCTGCCCGTAATAACGACGAAACGCCACGGTGTCAGGTTGCCGTGGTCGGGCACTTGGGTGGCCGCCTGAAAAACGGTTTCCAGCTCGAGTTCGTCGGGGGCGGGTTCGACCAGTTCGCGCACCGAGCGGCGGGTGGTCAGCAAATCTAATGCGTCCATTTTGTTTCCTTTCGTTTACTCTTTATCCACAGGGAGGCCGTCTGAAAAATCATTCGCCCGTTCCACCTGTTCCCAGGCGCGCAAAATCAAATCGGGGTCGTTCGGTTTCAGCAGTTCGGCATCCGACAGCATGCACCGCCAATGGCGCGCGCCGTTCAGGCCGTGCATCAGGCCGAGGTAATGGCGCGCCATGTGCCGCAGAATCGTGCCGCGTCCGGCGGCCAGTTGCGCGGCGGCATAATCTTTCAGACGGCCTGCCAGTTCGGCATAAGATACAGGGGCACGGTCGTCGCCGTAAAAAAGCCTGTCCCAATTGCGCATCAGCATCGGATTGTGATAGCACTCGCGCCCGACCATCACGCCGTCCACATGTTGCAGGTGTGCGGCGATTTCGTCATTGGTTTTGATGCCGCCGTTGATGATGATTTCCAACGCGGGAAACTCGCGTTTCAGGCGGTAGACATAATCGTAGCGCAACGGCGGCACGTCGCGGTTTTCCTTGGGCGAGAGACCTTCCAGCCAGGCATTGCGGGCGTGGACGATGAAGGTTGTGCAATCGGTTTTTTCCGCCAATGTGCCGACAAAATCGGCCAGCGGCTGATAATCGGTTTCGCGGTCGAGGCCGATGCGGTGCTTGACGGTAACGGCACAGTCGGGCGCGGCTTCCTGCATCGCGTTCAGGCAGTCGGCCACCAAATCCGCCTCCTTCATCAAGCACGCGCCGAACGCGCCTTTCTGAACGCGCGGGCTGGGGCAGCCGCAGTTGAGGTTGATTTCGTCGTAGCTGTAAGCGGCGGCTTTGGCGGCCGCTTTGGCCAAATCCTGCGGCTCGCTGCCGCCCAGTTGCAGTGCGACGGGGTTTTCGCCGTCGTTTTTCAGCAGGAAGCGGTCGGGGTCGCCGTAAATCACCGCGCCCGCGTTAATCATTTCGGTGTAAAGCCAGGTATGGCGGGTGATTTGGCGCGCCATATGGCGATAGTGCCGATCAGTCCAGTCCAGCATGGGGGCTACGGATAGGCGGCGAGGCAGCAATGTATTGTTTTTCATCGTCTTTTCAAGCCAGGAATTGCGCTTCGGAATCGGCGGCACGGCTGTTGAGCACGCGGTTGCCGTCGATTTTCAGACGACCTGCGGCAAAATCGGCCACAGCCTGCGGCAGCAGTTGGTGCTCCACTTTCAAAACGCGCGCGGCGATGTCGTCGGCCGTATCGCCGTCGAGAATCGGCACCACGCCCTGCGCAATCACGGGCCCGCAATCGAGTTCGGGCGTAACGAAATGCACCGTACAGCCGGCCACGCGGCAGCCGGCGGCCAAGGCGCGTTCGTGGGTGTGCAGGCCGGTAAAGGCGGGCAGCAGCGAGGGATGGATGTTGATCAGGCGGCCTTCGTAATGGGCGCAAAAGGCGGGCGTGAGGATGCGCATAAATCCGGCCAGCACAACCAAGTCGGGCTGATGGCGGTCGATCAATTCCATCATGGCGCGGTCGAAGGATTCGCGGTCGGGGAAGTTTTTGTGGTTCAGCGCGGCGGTGGCGATGCCGCGCGATGCCGCCCACGCCAGTCCAGCGGCGTTTTCGTTGTTGCTCAATACGGCGCGGATGTCCGCATTCGGAACGGCGGCCTCGACGACGGCCTGCATATTGCTGCCGCGTCCGGAAATCAGGATGACGATGTTTTTCATAACGGGGAAATCGGATTGGGAAAGATGATTCATGGCTCTAGGGCGGCGTATTTTAGCCGAAAGGCCGTCTGAAAACACCTTTAAATCGCGCAACCTGCTGTTCAGACGGCCTCCTTCCGCATCAGGCCGTCTGAAAACGGCAGCCGCTTCCGCTATAATCCGCCCGTCCCTTTCTTTAAATTGCCGCCGCCATGAATGACGACGAATTCCAAACCGCAGCCGCCGATACCGCAGTCGAACTGCTCAGCCGCCTTTACCCTGCCTCCGCCGAGATGTGCGCCCCGTTTTTACGCCGCCTTTTCGCCGCGCTGGAAGACGGCCACAGCTTTATCTGGCTGACCGACGAAGAAGCTGAAACACTGGTGCAGGCCGCGCCGCTGACCGATTCAAAAGGCCTTGCACCGCTGGTTTTGCGCGGGCGTCGGCTGTTCCTCGGCCGCTTCTACCGGCTCGAACGCGACTTGGCCGGCGAAATCCGCCGCCTGGCCGTCCCGCCGGCCGAAATCCCCGAAACCGCCCGCGCCGCCGAATTGCTGGCGGAATGGTTTGCCCAAGCCGGCAGCGAAGGCCAGCAGGCCGCCGCCGCGCTGGCCCTGCTGCAAAACTTCATCTTAATTTCCGGCGGCCCCGGCACGGGCAAAACCACCACCGTCGCCAAACTGCTCGCCCTGCTCTGCCAAGGCCGCGAACGCCTGCCGCGCATCGCGCTGGCCGCGCCGACGGGCAAAGCGGCGGCACACATGGCGCGCGCCCTGCACAAAGCCCTGGCCGGCTTTTCCCTTTCAGACGGCCTCAAACGGCACCTCTCGGCACTCGAAGGCCAAACCGTCCACCGCCTGTTGAAACTGCGCCCGCCACAAATGCAGCCGCAGTTTGATGCCGACAACCCGCTGCCGCTCAACATCCTGATTATCGACGAAGCCTCGATGCTCGACCTCGCCCTGATGCTCAACCTCCTGCGCGCCGTGCCCGACGGCTGCCGCGTCATCCTGTTGGGCGACGAAAACCAGCTCCCTTCCGTCGGCGCGGGCGCGGTATTGGCCTCTTTGGCACAAACCACCATCTTGGACGGCGAAACGGCAGGCCGTCTGAAAACCCTGCTGCCGCAACGCGAAAACCCTTTTCAGACGACCTCAAACCCGCCCGCGCTTTCGGCCAACACCGCCCGCCTGACCGTCAGCCACCGTTTCGGCGAACACAGCGGGTTGGGCTGTCTGGCGCGCGCGGTGTGCGCCGGAGACGCGGAAACCGCTTGGGCGCAGTTCGACCGTTTTCCAGACCAACTTTCCGTCCGCACGGCCTCCGTCGAACAACTGGCCGCCGACTTCTGCCGCCAGCAGGCAGACTACTGGCAGACCGCCGACCATGCCGACATCGCGGCCGCCTTCGACTGCCAAAGCCATCTGGCCGTACTGGCGGCAAGGCGCGACGATGCCGCCCGCTTCAACCTCGCCTGCCGCAACCACCTGCAACGGCACGGGCGCATACCGGCGGATGCACAATGGTTTGCCGGACAAGTCATCATGATAGAACGCAACGACTACCCGCTCGGCCTCTTCAACGGCGACATCGGCCTGATCCTGCGCGATACCGACGGCGGCGACGGCGCGCTGGCGGCCTATTTCCCCGATGGCGGCACATACCGCAAAATCCCCCTCAGCCGCCTGCCCGCCTACGAAACCGCCTTCGCCATGACTGTGCACAAAAGCCAAGGATCCGAATACCGCGACGTTTGGCTGCTGCCGCCCGCCGATGCCGAAGGCCTCAACCGCGCCCTGCTCTACACCGCCATCACCCGCGCCCGCGAAAAATTTACCTTTGTCGGCGGCAGGCATGCCTTTGCCGCCGCCTGCAACCGCAACGAAACCCGTCGCAGCGGCCTGCGCGACATGCTGGCGGATGAAACGGAATGAATATAGGTATAAAAAGGCCGTCTGAAAAACACCGGCCGCCGTATGCGGTTGAGTGTAAAAAAATGGCCCCACAGCCTGTATAATCCACATAAACCTTACCGGACAAAAAATAACATGAAACGAATATTGTGCTTGATTTTTCTGGCCTTATCCGGCACTGCAGCAGCGCAGTCGTGCGAAGCGGAAGTGGCGCGCGCCGATTTGAGGGGCTTGAAATTGGGCGAACCTTTGGCGCAGTTCAAAAAACGGTTTCCCCAAGCGAACGACACGACGGCCGCGCTTGAAAAACGCCAAACGGACGAAGGAGGAATTAACCTTATCGAAAACGACCACCCATTGGGCAAAGATATAAATTCTGCCTTCTTGATTTATAAGAATAGGAAAATCAAAGACATCACCCTATTCCTCCACTACAACAAGCGAAAACCCTTTACCGTGCGTGCGGAACAGGCGAAAAAGCAGTTCAGGCTGCCTGAAAAAGGATGGCAGGCATTTGACAATGGGCAGCAGATTTACCGCTGCCAAGATTACAAATGGGTGCTGACGGAACTGGTTGAGGCCGACGGCACGCAGATTTTGAGCATCTCGTTGGATAAGGTTGCGGGGGAATAGGCCGGTTAATGGCTGAAAGGTCGTCTGAAATGTGTGCAGTACAACCGCAACCTAGCAAACATTGCCCGTACCATCCTTGCCGAACCTACCGGCCAAACTTTTACACAACCAAAAAACCATTAAATATCCGTACTGTATAAGCAACGCATCATCCATACCGCCGTTTCTATTGCGAGCCGCACCATGCCCAGAGCCACCTTCTACGTCCACATAACCGACCCCGCCGCCTTCGCCTGCAAACTCACCCGCCGGGCCTGCGGCCAAAACGAACGCCTGCTGATTTGGTGCGGCAGCGAAGCAGAAATGCACCGCTTGGACAAAGAGTTGTGGCAAGACCCGCCCGAAAGCTTCCTGCCGCACGAAATATGGTTTGAAGGACACCCCTATCCGCAAGATGCCGCCGCCGTTTTGGCCTGCGGCAACCGCCTGCCGTCCCTGCCCGAAGGCACCGTCGTCCTCAACCTGACCGACGACTTTTGGCACACGGCGCAACCGCTGCCGCAACGCGTGCTCGAAATCGTCGGCAACAGCCCGGACGAACTGGCCGGAGCAAGGGAACGCTTCCGCGCCTACCGCGACGCGGGTTTCACCGTCGAACACCACAACATGCAGGGAAAGGCCGTCTGAAAACATGGAACAGCCCGACTTCTTCGCCATCCCCAGCCCCTGCATCGGCGTCTGCCGCGCCAACAACAAAGGCTACTGCATCGGCTGCCTGCGCAGCCGCGAAGAACGTCTCTACTGGCAGCAAATGAACGATGACCAAAAACACCAAGTCATGCGCCTGCTGGCCGTACGGCGTAAAAAAATCGAACAGGCCAAATGGGAAAAAGGACGGGATTTCGGCACAACGCCCGAACAGGAAAACTTCGAATTCGATTAGCCCCGACCGTCAGCCCGATTGAGGCCGTCTGAAAACCACTTCCCAATCTTTCCGACAGGAAACATTCATCAAGGAAACCACCATGAAATATCTGGCCCTTCTGTTACTCTCTGCCGCCGCACCCGTCTTTGCCGGCTCATCCGGCATCTATTTAAACGATGACTACCAACACGTTTTCGCCACCCCCAGCGGCAATATCCTATGCGGCGGCAACAGCCATAAACACGCCAAGGCCGACAAACGCTATACCAACGACTTGTATTGCTTCATCGGCCTGAACAAAGCCATGCCGAAACGCTGTGAAAAACAAGGCGAAGGCTTAGACTTCACGCTTAACGCCAAAGGTAAAGCCGCTATGAGCTGCGCGGGTTTCGAATTTGTCCCTTACAACGAAGGCTACGAAAAAACACGCGTACTGAAATACGGCGAAACCGTCAGCGGCAACGGTTGGAGCTGCCGCAGCGAAACATCGGGCTTAAGCTGCAAAAACAACGACGGCCACGGCTTTTCAATCAACCGCCAAGAATACCGCCTGTTTTAACCATTCAGGCTGCGCCCCTGCTTTGCCAAAGGCCGTTTTCAGACGGCCTCCGTTTGAAAGGGTATGTTTTGCAACTATAAAAAGTATTGTTGGAAAACAAAAAACGGCTGTCGATAACCGACAGCCGTTTTACTTCATTTGTTCAAAGGATTAGAACCATGCTTTGATGAGGGCAGCCGTACCGGCAATACCGCCGATCAAGCCAACCGCACCTGCGGCAGTACCCATTGCACCATTGATTTGATCACGTTTGTTGGCGCGTTTCTCGCGTTCCAATGCCAATTCTTCGGAAACGTTGGTACGCTGGCGTCTGTGTTGTTCCAGTTCGGCACGGGACAACTGGGCAGAAGCACGGTTGCGGCCGGCTTTGATGGCAGCAGAATCATCACCTACAGCCAAATCGCCGACAGAGCTTCCCTGAGCGGCACAGCCAGTTACAATGATTGAAGTCAGAAGGATAAGCGCTAGTTTATTTTTCATAATAAATACCTGAAATACGAAAAAAATCGAATAAATCTAAAGATTAATGAAGGATATAGACTTTTCTGTTGCCATAAGCGCGGTTGATGGCATCGGCCTCATCCATCATTTCTTCACGGCGCTCCCTACGACGCTCTGCACGCTCCGCACGCTCATCGTTCTGAACACGGCGCGAATCAGCCTGCATTGCGGCCTCTTGCTCCGGAGAAGGAATGAAACGCTGACCGCCGTAAGTAACGCAACCTGTCAGTGACAATAAAACAGCACATACCAAAACAGTCTGTTTGACCATAGTTTAAAACCTCACGAGACCTTTGCAAAATTCCTTTTCCTCAGCA
>NZ_KV790783.1:0-2014 GCF_001807735.1 Neisseria sp. HMSC31F04
GCTGAGGAAAAGGAATTTTGCAAAGGTCTCATACCGTTTGTAATCAGACTAAAGGCCGATATAAAAGGTTTAACTGCACGCCGATATACACTACAATCCCACCCTTTTCGGGTATAGGTAACGGATTCAATGCAATAATTTCCGTTCGTCATAATAGCCCAAATCTGCCACCCGCAGCCTCTTGCAGGTCATCGTTGTTATACAGAGTCCGCCGTTATTAAAAACATATTGCGCCGGATTATTAAATATCTATCTGATTCAAAATAGAAAAATGAATAAAATCTTTAAAATTGTTTGGAATCACAATATTGGTTCTTACACCGTCGTTTCCGAATTGGCCAAAGGAAAAACTAAAGCATCTTCAGCGCAAAACAACAGTATTTCTGAAGCCGGAAAAGGCCGTCTGAAAAAACAATTCATCCTTACTGCATTAGCACTATCTTTAGGTGCGGAAAGTGCTTGGGCAATGATTCCTGAAAAGTCTGCAACAGGTGGGGCTGTATTTGCTATCGGTACAGGAACGACTTCGGCGCATGGAACGGGTGCGCTCTCTATTGGCCATAATACTCAAGCGAAAAACAATGGTGCTTTAGCAATCGGTTCGAATTCAGGTACAAATTCTACATTTGCTAACAGCAATAATTCGATTGCCATTGGTATCAATCTCAGGGCAGATGGCAATAAAGCGATAGGGATTGGTACAGATACTACCGTTAATGGAGCGGGTGCCATTGCGATTGGTAACAATGATTCGAACAGAATGACGAATCAAGGTGTTGATGGCAGTGGTGCTATAGGTATTGGTGGTAATTTAACAGCAAAAGGCACCAATGCAGTTGCCATTGGTACAGAATCTCAGGTTAAGGCAAATAATGCGATTGCTATTGGTCCCGGTGCGCAGGCGGCGGGAGAACATTCCATTGTTCTTGGTATTAGCGATGGTACTAATGGTGTAGCGAAGGCAACTACCAAGCAAAGTATTGCCATTGGTTGGACAGCTCAGGCGACAGGTGCAACTCAAGCGGTCGCCATTGGTCCGGATGCTATTGCCTCAGGCACACAATCAACTTCTATCGGTAACAATAGCCGTGCAACAGGGGATTCATCTATTGCTATTGGCGGTGATGATTGGAATATCGTACGAACTAAACCAGTTGCAGCAGCAGGAAATAAACAGGTTCATAAGGTCTTTCAAGAACTAACAGGCATGGAAATGCGGGCAGATAGTAGCTCAACATTTAAAGGTACAATATCCGCCGATGCTGCCGTCGCAGTAGGTGTCAAAGCCTATGCTGAAGGTGTGTTGTCTACCGCCTTTGGTTCAGGTACCTCTGCGACCGGTCTGGGTGCGTCAGCGTTTGGTGTGGGTGCATCGGCCAGCAAAGATAAATCGGTTGCCATTGGTGCTGGATCTAATACAAGTATGGATGCAGCAGCAATTACTACGGCTACCGTTAATGGTATTACCTACAATGGATTTGCGGGTGCAACCAAAATTACCGCAGGTTCACAGGTTTCTGTAGGTAGAGTAGGTTATGAGCGCCAAATCAAACACGTTGCACCGGGTGAAATTTCTGTTACTTCTACCGATGCCATTAATGGTAGCCAGCTTTATCAGGTGGCTGCTCAGGCGGCTAATCCGCTCAAATTTGACGACGATAGTGGCACAACGGTAGAACGTAAACTTGGTAGCACGCTCAACGTTAAAGGCGGTGCAACTGGCACGCTTACTGATAATAATATTGGTGTAGTGGCTGATAACAACAGCAATACCTTGCGCCTGAAACTTGCACAAAACGTTAATTTGGGTGCTGCAGGTAGCCTGCGAACTGGCGATACGACTGTAAATAGCAATGGTGTTACCGTCACCGGCGGCCCAAGCATCACCAAAACCGGCATCAGCGCAGGCAATAAACCAATCACCAACGTCGCAAGCGGCGGCACCATCGACAGCAACGCTGCCAATATTGGCGACGTTAAACAAGCCGCTGCTGCCGCTAAAACCGTGGTAAAA
>NZ_KV790783.1:2034-37056 GCF_001807735.1 Neisseria sp. HMSC31F04
GATACCGCAGTACAAAAGGTGGTTTCAAGTAACCCTAATTTAACGGCCAGCAAAACCGGCGATACCGTTACTTTGGATTTTAGCCAAACCCCAAGCTTTACCAGCGTAACCACTGGAAATAGTGTATTGACTTCAGACGGCTTAAAAATTGGTAGTGGCGCTAATTCCGTATCCTTAACCAATACAGGACTTTCTAATGGCGGCAACAAAATCACCAACATTGCTGACGGCGCAGCCGATACCGACGCGGCAAGCTACAAACAAGTTAAAGCCGCGAAAACCGAGGTTCAAGCCGGTACCAACGTCGCCAGTGTCATTAAAACCGACGGTACAAACGGTCAAGCGATTTATACCGTCAATGCCAAAGGCGCTACTGTCTCTGCGGAAGGCACAGATAACGGTTTGAAACTGACGTCGTCTGAAAATC
Organism: Neisseria sp. HMSC31F04; assembly: GCF_001807735.1. Classification (NCBI taxonomy): domain Bacteria; kingdom Pseudomonadati; phylum Pseudomonadota; class Betaproteobacteria; order Neisseriales; family Neisseriaceae; genus Neisseria; species Neisseria sp. HMSC31F04. Next base: position 2,462 of record NZ_KV790783.1, read on the forward strand.
CAACTACTAATGTCACTACCTACAAACTGGATTTGGCAGACAAAACCAAGACTTTTTTGGCTAAAGCCGACAGCGCATTGCAAAACATCGGCATACAAGTCAATGGCACGACTGCTAAAACGCTAAATCAAGCCAATTCGACGCTAAACTTCGTTAACGGCACCGGCACAACCGCCGAAAACAAAAACGGCAACATTGCATTTAATGTCAATAAAGCCAATTTAAGCGTAAACGGCGGCACGGTTTCGGCTGACAAAAACGGCGATGAGTTTGCCACCGCAAAAAGCGTTGCTGACGCCATCAACCAGGCTGTTACCAACAGCGAAAAAACCAGCGTGGTTGCAGCAGGCGACAACACCCACGTTGCTTCTGCCGTTTCTGGCAACCAAACCACTTATACCGTTCATGCCGATAAAACCACCGTCAGCGCCAAAACCGGCGGCAAACTGACTGTAACATCCGCTCAAACGGCAAACGCCAACCAAACCAAAACCACCAATTACGAACTTGACCTGACAGATGCCACCAAAGCCGAAATTGCCAAAGGCGTGGATGCAAAAACTGCCGTCGATACTCAAGGCATTGGCTTTGCTGCCGATAGCGGCTCTCCAGTTACCAAAAAATTAGGCGACAGTTTAAACATCAAAGGCGACAACAAAAACATCACCACCAAAATAAATAATGACAATGTTCAAGTTACCTTAAATGATGACATCAGTGTACAAAATGTGAACGCGGCAGCCTCGGTCATCACTCCTAAGGTGGTTGCTGGCGACAGCACTTTAACTTCAGACGGCCTAAACATCACCGGCGGTCCAAGCATCACCAAAACCGGCATCAGCGCAGGCAATAAACCAATCACCAATGTCGCAAGCGGCGGCACCACCGACAGTAACGCTGCCAATATTGGCGACGTTAAAAAAGCCGCTGCTGCCGCTAAAACCGTGGTAAAACAAGGCGCAAACACCACCGTTTCTAGCGCCACCGACGCAGCAACTGGTGCCACCGAATACACCGTCAATGCTGAAAAATTGGTGGTACAAGGCTCTTCGGATGTTACCGTAAATGCAGTAACCAACGGGTTAACCACCACATACACCGCCGACTTATCAACCACAGCCAAAGCCAGCCTAGCCAAAGCCGATACCGCAGTACAAAAGGTGGTTTCAAGTAATTCTAATTTAACGGCCAGCAAAACTGGCGATACCGTTACTTTGGATTTTAGCCAAACGCCAAGCTTTAGCAGCGTAACCACTGGAAATAGTGTATTGACTTCAGACGGCTTAAAAATTGGTAGTGGCGCTAATTCCGTATCCTTAACCAATACAGGACTTTCTAACGGTGGCAATAAGGTTACCAACGTTGCTAAAGGGACTGCGGACACAGATGCTGTGAACCTCGCTCAACTTAAAGATGCGGCTGCTGCTGCAAGCAACAAAGTTGAAAGCGGCAATGCCAATATCGTCGTTAAGCCTGTAAACAACGCCGATGGCAGCACCACTTACAAAGTGGCAACTGCAGATAAACTGACTGCAGACAGTTTTACCGCCGGCAACACCGTAGTCAATAACGGCGGCGTGAAAGTCGGCAGTGCTGTGGCACTTGGCAATGACGGACTGAAAGCAGGTAATGTGAGCGTTGGTACAAACGGTATCAATGCGGGCAATCACACTGTTAAGAATGTTGCCAAAGGCGTAAACGACACCGATGCGGTCAATGTTGCTCAATTGCGTGAGCAAATTGCTGCCGGAGCGAAAACCACCACCGTTGTGGCCGGTAAGAACGTTACCGTCAGCAATAAAGTGAGTGGCAATAACACCGAATATACTGTAAATGCCGAAAAAACCACTGTTAGCGCAGCTGCAAGTGGGGCAGTTAAAGTAAATGCGGGTACGAAAAATGCCGACGGTGTTACAGATTACGCCGTGGATTTAACCGATGCGGCCAAAGCCGATGTCGCCAAAGGTGTGGCAGCCAAAAATACCGTAGACAATAAAGGCCTGACCTTCAATGCCGACGGCTCAACTACGACAGGTATCAAAAAATTGGGTGATACCGTCGCCATAAACGGCGATGGCAACATCATTACCAAAGCCGATGCAAATGGTATCCAAATCGGCCTGAACAAAAATCTGAACGTACAGAGTGTGAAAGCAGGTGATACCATCCTCAACAACAGCGGCGTAGCCGTTGGTGGAAACGTTGCGCTGACTCAAAACGGACTTAAGGCGGGTAACGTCAATGTAAGCGCAAGCGGCATTGATGCGGGCGGCAACAAAATCACCCGTGTAGCCCCGGGCGTGGTGGCAGCAGGCAGCACCGATGCTGTCAACGGCGGCCAGCTTTATGCAGTTAATCAAGCGGCCAGGGCGGCGAAAACAGAAGTCGTTGCAGGTAAAAACATAGTCGTTACCGAAAGCCAAGGTGCAAACGGCCAATCTGTTTATCAAGTTGCCACATCCGACAATTTGACTGTCGGCAGCGTGAAAGCAGGTGCGACAACCGTGAACGACCGCGGTATCAGCATTGCCCTGCCAACTGCCCACGATCCCGAAAATGCCGTCAGCCTCAGCCTGGACGGCCTAAATAACAGCGACCAGCGTATTTCCAACGTTGCGCCCGGCAGAGTAGGTACGGATGCCGTTAACCTAAACCAACTTGCCGGTTTGGGTAACGCCTTGCAAAACAACATCGACCGAGTCGGTAAAAAAGCTTATTCAGGTGTGGCCGGAGCGATTGCCCAAGGTTCGATTCCCCAGGTTACCCGCCCGGGAGCAACCGGCATCGGCGTCGGCAGCGGTTATTACGGCGACCAGTCTGCTATGGCCATCGGCGTATCTGCCATGAGTGACGGCGGCAACTGGATCATCAAAGGCAATTTCTCGGCTAATACCGGCGGACATGTCGGTGTTGGTGCAGGTGCTTTGTATCAATGGTAAGGCTGTCTGAAAGCATCATCTGACCGTCATGAATGATACAACTGACAAGCCTGCGGTATTCACCGACACCCACACCCACCTTGCCGATCCTCTGCTGTCCGTGCGGTTGGCAGAGATCATACGGCAGGCCGATGGGGCAGGTGTGCGCCGCTTTATCGTTCCGTCCGCCAACCGTGGCGACTGGAAAGCCGTATCGGATTTGGCGGCAGACAACATCGTCCCCGCCTTCGGCATCCATCCCTGGTGGGCCGGAGGATCGGCCGAACGGCAGGATTTGGACAGCCTTGCCGATTACCTTGCCAGACACCCGCAAGCATGGGTGGGCGAAATCGGATTGGATTATCTGCGGGCTTCCGATGATGCACAGCGGCAGCGGCAACGCGGTTTGCTTGCGGCCCAACTGCAACTGGCCGGCGATTACCGCCGGCCGTTCGTTTTGCACAATGTCCGTGCAAGTGCGGATTTGCCGGCGTTGTTGAAGCAATATCGGAATCCTTGCGGTGGCATCGTCCATGCCTTTTCCGGCAGCTTGGAAGAGGCGGCGGCATTTTGCAAACTCGGATTGAAAATCGGCATCGGCTCGCTGTTGCTGAACCCGCAGGCAAAAAAAGCCCGCCGCGCCGCCGCCGAACTGCCGTTGGAACACATCGTATTGGAAACCGACAGCCCGTATATGTCGGAAGGCGGCACGCCTGCCGACATATCCCGCATAGCCGAAATCGTCTGCGGCTTGCGCGGCATCGGTTTGCCCGAACTCTCCGCCGCGACCGAACGGAATGTGGACGGATTATTGGCTTTCTCATCTGCGGTGTGATAAGGGCGAGTGAGGCGGTTTATCCGATATGGCTATTTTAAATTTCTGAAATACTGGCTTTTGATTCTTATCTATCTAATTGTTTTTTAATATTTATTTAAAAGTTTCAATTACAAAGGTGATGGCGGACAGAGTGTAGGCAAGCAGCAATGCTTGTCCCGCCGTGTCCAATATTGCGATGCCAAGTCAAATAAAGGCCGTCTGAAAAGGATAAACCGAGTTTTCAGACGGCCTTTTTCATATTGACATCAACTCAATAAATCCCAAGCAAATTTTCCAATCGTCAGACACAGCAGCAACATGAATCCGTAACGCAGGAAACGGGTTCCGCCGCGTATCGCCAAATGTGCGCCGATGATGCCACCACATAAGTTCGCCAGTGCCAACGGCACCGCCCATACCCACACGATGTGTCCTTGCGGGATGAAAAACGCCAGCGCGGCAAGGTAGGTGGTGGAATTGATGACTTTGGCGGATGCGTTCGCCGTCAGGAAATCATAACCGTAAAAACGGACGAACACGAAGGCCAGTAGGCTGCCTGAGCCCGGCCCGAAGATGCCGTCGTAAAAACCAATGAGCGCGCCGAAGAGTAAGCCCCATAAGGTTTCGCGGCGCGTCAATTTTTTGGTGCGCACCGCCTGCCCCAAGTCTTTTTTCAAAAAAGTATAAAGGCACATGGCCACCATGATGACCAACATCGCCGGTTTCATGTAGTGCACGGGCAGATACGCCACGGCATTCGCGCCCAGATAGGAAGCGGCAAACGCCAGCACGGCGACGGGCAGCAGCATTTTCCACGGCAGGGGGATTTTGCGCAGGTATTGCCCCGTTGCAGTCAGCGTGCCGCATAAGGAAGCGAATTTGTCGGTGCCGATGACCGAAGCCACGGGCGTGGAAGCGGGCAGCAGGTTGAACAGCCCCGGGATTTGCAGCAGCCCGCCGCCACCCACCGCCGCGTTCATCAGCCCTGCGGCAAAACCTGTGAGTAATAGGAGGTAGGGAAAGGAATCTTCGAGCATTTCTGGCTTTCGCTAAAAAAGGTTGGTTGAGGCCGTCTGAAAAACCGGAAAACGGGTTTCAGACGGCCTCTTGCAATGCGGACAGGGTGGGCAGCAGGAGGTTTTCGACGAGCAGCCAAAACAGTTCGCTTTCTATCGGCGGCGTTTCGTCTTTGCCGAAGACAAGGGCGACTTCGGCGTAGTCGGCTTGGCCGACGTTCATTTTGCCGCCGAAGTAGTGGGTTGCGGCGGCTTTTCGGGCGGCCTGCAGCTTTTCGTCTTCGCTTTTTTTGCTTTCGGACAGCAGGGTTTGCGCGGCGGCGAGGCTGGTTTTGGGGAAGAAGGGCAGCGGGCGGGTTTGGCCGATGAGGTAGTAGGCCAGCCAGCCGTCGAGGATTTCTGCGGCTTGGCCGGCGGGTACAGGGGGCAGGGTGAGGATTTCATCGGGCAGCACCCAGCGGCTGGAGAGGTCGCCGCTGCCTGCGGGGCGGACGGTGTTGTAAATCAGGTGTTGCAGGTAGAGGCCGATTTTTTCGGGGGCGTTGGGCCGGTGGTCGAGGAAGTGGATTTGGCCGTGCAGGTGCAGTGCGGTCAGGCTGCCGTGCAGGGTGAGGCCGTCTGAAAGGTATTCGTAGGGGGCGGCGGGCAGTTTCGGGCTGTCGAGGATTTCTTGTTCCAGCGATTTGGCGGCGGTTTCGAAGTTGGCGCGCCAGAGTGTGCCGAGTTGGCCGGCGGGCAGCATGGATTGCGCGGTCAGTTCGGCGGCGGTGTTGGCGAAGTCGCGGTGTTCGCGCCGGGCCTGCAGGTAGGCGGCGGCGATTTCGCGGCTTTTGGGCGGGGCGAAGGGTTCGCCCGCGCTATCCGCTTCTTCGAGATAGGGGGGCTGCCAGTCGAGTGTGTGCCGCAGCCAGTGTTTGACCGGGTTTTTCCAGAAGGCGGCCAGTTCGTTTTGGCTGACGGGCAACGGCGGTTCGCCGTCTTCCAGGGGGCGGGTGTAGAAGGGCGGGCGTGTTTCAGACGGCCTGTTGAGTGCGTCGGCGTAGTCTTGGCGGCTGCTGCTCAGGCTGCCGCCGTCGAAGTAGCGGGTGGAGAAGGCTTGCAGGGGGTGTTGTTCGATTTGGCCTGCGTAAAGTTCGGCGGTGCTTTTGCCGGTCATGTCGGCGATGCAGTCGGCTAATTCGTTCAGCAGGGCAGAGGGGGCGAGGGCTTCGTTGGTGCGGATACTGCGGCCGACGTAGGAGAGGTAGAGGTGTTCGCGCGCGCTGATGAGGGATTCGAGGAAGAGGTAGCGGTCGTCGTCGCGGCGTGCGCGGTCGCCTTTTTTCGGGTGGCGGGCGATGAGGTCGAAGGCGGCGGCGCGGGTGTTGCGGGGGAACAAGCCGTCGTTGAGGCCGAGCAGGCAGATGGTTTTGAAGGGCAGGGAGCGCATGGGCACCATGCTGCAGAAGGTGATGCCGCCGCGCAAAAAACCGGTTTCGCTCTGGCTGCCGAGGAAGCGGGCGAGGTGGAGGTTGATGACGGAGTAGGGCAGTTTGCCGCCGAATCCGGCCAGTTCGGCTTCCTGATGCCAGCGGGTGAGTGCTTGTTCGAGCTGCCGTAGGGATTGGCCGTCGTCTTCCGTGGGGGTGAAGAGTTCGCCGGCCAGCTTGCGGACGCGTTCCGTCCAGCCACCGATGTTTTCGGGCTGCATCCATATCTGCCGCCAATGGGCGAGGCGGCGGATGAAGGCGGCGAAACGGCTGAGGACGGCGGTGTGGCCGGGGTCGGTGTGCCACGGGCTGATGCCTTGCCACAGGCCGCCGCCGTCGGGCAGCAGCCAGCCGAGGGCGAGCCGGTCGAGCCCTTGCTGCCAGGTGAACAAGGGGTCTGTGCCGTCGCGCATTTCCGCGTCCAGCCCCCAGTGGATGTTGAGGCTTGCGATGGTGTCGTGCAGCAGGGGAAGGTCTTCGCGGGTCAGTCCGAAACGGGTGAGGACGGGTTCGCTGTCGAGCAGGGCGGTTACTTTGTCGGCTTCGAAGCGGCTGTCGAACAGTTCCAGCACTTGTTCCAGCGCGTGGAACAGGGGACGGCGGCGGCTGAGTTTGACGTCGGATACGGAATAAGGCAGCGGCCGTCCGCTTTGTTCACCGAAGACGGCTTCGATAAAGGGGACGTAGGGTTCAATGTCGGGCGTGAGGACGGCGATGTCGTGGGGTTGCAGGTCGGGACGGCGGTCGAACTGTTCGAGCAGGTGTTCTTTGAGGATTTGCAGTTCGCGCAGCGGGCTGTGGGCGCAGACGATGCGGATGCTGTCGTCGGGTGTGGCCGTGCCGTCGGGCAGGGAGAGGGTTTGGATGTCGTACTGCAGGCGGTGGAGGAGGCCGTCTGAAAGCGGTTCGTCGGCGTACACCTGCAGGTCGGTATGCAGTTCGCTTTCAGTCAGGGCATTGAAGAAGTCCCGCCCCTGTTTGCCCAGCGAGGCGAGCAGGGGGTGGCCGGTTTGGCTCAAATCGGTGTCGTCGGGGTTTTGCAGCATTTGCGCCGGTTCGATGATGTTGCCCCAGTATTCGGCCGCCGGATTGAGGGCGAAGATGTGTACTTCGCTGTGTTGTGCGACGGCCTGCAACAGTTGCAGGTACATGGGGGCGAGTGTGGCGATGCCGAATACGAACAGCCGCTCGGGCAGCTTGGCTCCGGGCGCGGAGAGTGCGTCGAGCTGTTTGTGCCACAGGGCGACGCGGTGCGGTGCTATTTGCCTGCCGTCGTCGAGGAAACGCCACAGTTCGGCCTGCCAGATTTCGTCTTCGCCCAGGCCGATCAGGCGGCCGTTTTGCCAGGCATCGATCCAGTCGGGGCGGTAAACCAGATATTGGTCGAAAATATCGGCAAGCTGCCCGGCGAGCTGGTAGGCGGCGACGCTGCCGCCGGAGAGGTAGGCCGACAACGCCTGCCGCGCGGCAGAATATTCTGGGGCGGAAAGGCCGTCTGAAAAAAACAGTTCCAACAGCCGCCAGCGCATCACTTCAGTATTGAACGGGCTGAGTTCAGGAATGCCCGGTAGCAGTTCGCGCATCAGCCGCCAGTTGAAACCGGCCGGCAGCGAGAAGCGGAGGTTGGCCGCGATGCCGCCGCTTTTGGCCAGCGCGTGTTCGATAAAGCGGCGCATGCCTTGGCTTTGCACCAGGATTTCCTCTTCCTGCAACGGGTCGGACAGCGGGCCGCTTTCCTGTATTTTCCACAATAGTTCGGCAAGGTCTTCGAGGCGGTTGGATTGGTAGAGGTGGAGCATGGCGGTTCCGGTTTTAGTGGCGGGAAGGGATGGCGTAGGGGTATATCAGGCAGGGCGGAGGCCGTCTGAAAAACGGTTTTCCCGTTATGTGCGGCTTCAGGTATTTTCAGACGGCCTTTCATCCGCTGCGGTACGGGTGGAATGATCGGCCAATATTTGCAATAAGTCTTCGGGGCATTTGCTGTTTTCGGCAAAAAACCAATATTCGCCATAGGGTCTGAGGTTCAGGCCGTCTGAAAAACGTGTCAGACAGTCTGCATCGTAACTACTGGTTTTCAATCCCTTGCGCTACGGTGGCTAAAAAATCCAGATATTTCGGGTCTTTGTCCAGCCACGCTTCGTCGTTTAAACCCATGTAGGCATGCATCAGCTCGTCAGCGGCGTGTTCCATATTGCCCGTCGTCCGCCGGTGCGTTGTCGTGTTCGTAAAGTCGGCAAATGGTGTCGTAGGTTTGGTCAGCCAATTCACTCATGGCTTATTTACTATTGCGGTAAACCCGCTTTCAGACGGCCTGTATGAACAAGCGTGTTGAAAGCGGGTGTATCTTCGGTTTATGTCCGATTGTAAGTAAATAGAGCAAGCCGGCAGGCAGGCTCGTCCGGCATGACAATTTTGGCTGTGCCAAGGGAATCGGTATAACTGAAAGCCGAAGCGAGTATTACAGTGCTCTGACGTCCACAAAATGCCCGGCCACCGCCGCTGCCGCCGCCATGGCGGGGCTGACGAGGTGGGTGCGGCCGCCGTTGCCTTGCCGTCCTTCAAAATTGCGGTTGGAGGTGGAGGCGCAGCGTTCTTTCGGTGCGAGGCGGTCTGCGTTCATCGCGAGGCACATGGAGCAGCCGGGTTCGCGCCATTCGAAGCCCGCGTCGGTGAAGATTTTGTCCAAGCCTTCTTTTTCCGCCTGTTCTTTCACTAAGCCGGAGCCGGGCACGACCAGCACGCGGTTCACGTTGCCGGCCTTTTTGCGGCCTTTGGCTACAGCGGCAGCTTCGCGCAGATCTTCGATGCGGCTGTTGGTGCACGAGCCGATGAACACCACGTCCACGGGGATTTCGTTCAGCGGCGTGCCGGCGGCCAAGCCCATGTATTCCAAGGCGCGTTCCATGCCCGCGCGTTTCACTGCGTCGGCTTCGTCGGCGGGATTCGGCACTTTGCCGTCCACGCCCAGCACCATTTCGGGCGACGTGCCCCACGTTACCTGTGGTTCGATGTCTTCGGCGTTGAATCTGTACGTTTTGTCGAATTCCGCACCGTCGTCGGACACCAGCGTGCGCCAGTAGGCCACGGCTTTGTCCCAATCCGCGCCTTTGGGGGCAAATTTGCGGCCTTGGATGTAGTTGATGGTGGTGTCGTCCACCGCCACCAAGCCACTGCGCGCGCCGGCTTCAATCGCCATGTTGCACAGGGTCATGCGGCCTTCCATGGAGAGGCTGCGGATGGCTTCGCCGCCGAACTCGATGGCATAGCCTGTGCCGCCCGCCGTGCCGATTTGGCCGATGATATACAGTGCAATGTCTTTGGCGGTTACGCCCGGTTTCAGACGGCCTGAAACTTCAATCAGCATGGATTTGGACTTTTTGGCGGTGATGCACTGGGTGGCCATGGTGTGTTCCACTTCGCTGGTGCCGATGCCGTGCGCCAGTGCGCCGAACGCGCCGTGGGTGCTGGTGTGCGAGTCGCCGCAGACGACGGTCATGCCGGGCAGCGTCGCGCCCTGTTCGGGGCCCATCACATGTACGATGCCTTGGCCTTTGTCTTTAAACGGGAAATACGCCAGCGCGCCGAATTCTTTGATGTTTTTGTCCAAAGTGTCCACTTGCAGCTTGGAAATCGGGTCTTTGATGCCTTCGTCCCAATGGTCGGTGGGGGTGTTGTGGTCGGCGGTGGAGACCACGCTGTCGATGCGCCACAGTTTGCGGCCGGCCATTTTCAAGCCTTCAAACGCCTGCGGACTGGTGACTTCGTGCACCAGATGGCGGTCGATATAAAGCAGCACCGTGCCGTCTTCTTCTTCGCGGACGATGTGGCTGTTCCAGAGTTTGTCGTAGAGGGTTTGCGGTTTCATGTTTTTATTTTGAATATCAAAAAAAGAAGGCGCGATAGTAGCTTCAACGCGGCGGCGGCGCAAGGATAATGTCTAAAAAATTTAAATAGGGCGGATATTTTTAAGCTTGATATTAAAATTTTAGACTTTATGTCTAATAAAATGTAATGAACAGACTTGTGCAGGCCGTCTGAAACGGTTTATGATGCAGCCTTTCAAATGATTCATATGGATTGAATATTATGCCCCTACCCGTTATGAACGCATCCTACCTGCCGCAGTTGCAGGCATTCGAACGGCAAATCTTATCGAACCAAACCAAAATAGAGGCGTGGTTCCGCAGCAAATGGAAGGAGTACAAGCCCCCGTTTTACGGCTCGGTGGACATCCGCAACGCGGGCTACAAAATGGCTTCCATCGACATGAATCTGTTCCCCGGCGGTTTCAACAACCTGAATCCGAATTTCATCCAATTGGCCTCCCATGCCGCGCTCGACGCGGTGGAGCGTGCCTGCCCGCAGGCCAAATCGGTGTTGATCGTGCCGGAAAACCATACCCGCAACACCTTCTACCTGCAAAACGTTCATGCACTGTCGAATATCTTGCGCAACGCGGGTTTCGAAGTACGGTTGGGCAGCATCAACCCCGAAATCACCGAACCGGTGGAACTGGAAACCGCCTTGGGCGACACGGTCACACTCGAACCGCTGCAACGCACCCGCGGGCGCGTGCATCTGGCTGACGGTTTCTCGCCCTGCCTGATACTGCTTAACAACGATTTGTCGGCGGGTGTACCCGATATTCTCAAAGACATCAGCCAAACCGTGCTGCCGCCCCTGCACGGCGGCTGGACGACAAGGCGCAAAACCGCCCACTTTTCCGCCTACAACGACGTGGCCGCCGAATTTGCCGCCCTGGTCGGCATGGACGAGTGGCAGATCAATCCGTATTTCGAACAGATTTCCGGCCTGAATTTCCAAGAGCGCGAAGGTGAAGACGCTTTGGCCGACGCGGTGGAACGGATGTTGGCGAAAATACAGGCCAAATATGATGAAAAAGGCATTACCGACCAGCCCTTTGTCATCGTCAAAGCCGACGCCGGCACTTACGGTATGGGCGTGATGAGTGTGAAATCGGCCGACGAGGTACGCGGTCTGAACCGCAAAAACCGCAACAAAATGGCGAAAATCAAAGAAGGCCTGGAAGTGAGCGAAGTCATCGTACAGGAAGGCATCTACACCTACGAAACCCTGCACGGCGCGGTATCCGAGCCTGTGGTTTATATGATGGACCGCTTCGTCGTCGGCGGATTCTTCCGCGTGCACGAAGGGCGCGGTACAGATGAAAACTTAAACGCCACCGGTATGTCGTTTGTTCAGCTAAACCATGCCATCCCCGTGGCCGAAAGCGACCAAAACGACGAATGCGGCCGCCGCGTGTTCGAGCAGTGGCAGGAATTGGGCGTGGCGCAAACCAAGGCCGACGACCCTGATTACGGCTGCAACCGCCTGTACGTTTACGGTGTGATGGCGCGTTTGTCGCTCTTGGCAGCGGCAGTGGAGTTGGAACGCGCGGTCTGATTTGGGCTTCAGCCCTTATTATGGAATCAGGCCGTCTGAAGGTGTAAACTGCCTTCAGACGGCCTTTTTGATATTGCCCAAGCCGTTCGACCTGCTTTGCCGCCAATAGAGTGAATGGATTTAGAGCTGGTGTAGCTTTGCTTTGCCTGTCGTTGTGTTTTGACGGTATGAGGCCGTCTGAAAACAAAGAAACCGTATGTTTGATTTGAAAGAAAGGATAATATGGATACCCAGTCCATACAAAATCAATTCAACGCCGTATCCGCACAATACGACGGCCAACGCCGCGCTCTGATACCCTGTTTCGACCTGTTTTACCAAACCGCCACCGACTTGGTCGCAGGTGTGCCGAATGTGCGCCGCGTGCTTGATTTGGGTGCGGGTACGGGTTTGATGAGTGCATTTATACACGCACGTTGTCCTGATGCCGAATATACTTTGGTCGATATTTCCATGCAGATGCTTGCTCAAGCCCGGCAGCGTTTCCAAGGCCTGCCGAATTTCCGTTATATGGCGCAGGATTTGGCGCGGTTGGACGAAGCCGCAGGCCTGTCGGAGGGCGATTTCGACCTGATTGTGTCCGGCTTGGCCATCCATCATTTAGAAAACGGGCAGAAACAATCGCTGTTTCATCAAGTTGCCCGTCTGCTTGCGCCAAACGGTCGCTTTATCAACGCCGACCAGGTGTTGGGCGAAACCGCAGCCTCCGAACGCACCTATACCGAAGCATGGCAGCAGCATGTTATGCATAACATCGCGCTGACAGAAACCGAGAAAAATGCGGCATTCGAACGCATCAAACTCGACCGCATGGCTACGTTATCCGACCAATTCCAATGGCTGCGCGAAGCCGGGCTTCAGGCCGATTTGTATTTCCAACATTATAATTTTGTTGTTTTCGCCGCTGTCAAACCGTCAGAATGCGAGAGATAATCCGATGAACGATGCTCCTATCCAAACTTTCGCCCTGACTTTCGGCTTCCCCTACACGCAAACGCGGCAAGAATTGCCGCCGTTGGAAGGCGGGCGGCATCTGCATTTGGGCGCGTTGGACGGGTTTTACCACCATATGGACGGCGCGTGGCAGGGAACAAATCCTAGTGCTGATTATTGGCTGGAAATGGAAACCCTGTTTTTGCAATGGCTGACTTATGCAAGGCTGCCTGATATTTGGAACGATTGGGCGTTTGGCTGGGACATCAAAGCCAAGCAATATCTGCCGATAGAAGGCTGGCGCGAAGAATGGGCGGTGTTTGGCGTAATGTTTGACGATTCGATTCTTTTTGCCGATACCGCCGAACCCGGCAGCCCTGTTTATTGGCTGATGACCGGTTACGGCACGGTGGAAAACCGCCGCCTTGTCGCGCCGTCCGTGGCTGCTCTGATGCAGACTTTATTGGCCATTTATGATTTTGAACAGAAATGGCAGGCAGAGGGTAGGGCGGTTTATGATGAAGAAGGCTGTTGTACGGCTGCAGAATTGAGTGCGGCATTGCACGATTTGCTGTACCGCGAACTGTCGCCCGAATGTGCGGCGGGATTTGAAGAAGCGTTTTGGGGATGATGTCGGCTTGAGGTCGTCTGAAAACAGGTAGGACGGTTTTTCAGACGACCTTTTCGAGATAACCGATTACGCTTGAATCTTGTTTATCAACAATTGTATTTTGAAAATTTGGAGAAAATAATGAAATCAGTTTTACTTTTAGGTTCTATTTTACTGTTGTCGGCGTGTGGCTCGATGCAGAGTCAGGTTGTGAAGAAAAACGTTGCTTTTGATCCGGGCAGTCAGGCACAAGTCCGCTCGTATGGTTCATATGGTTCGGATTTGATCCGCATATATCCTGAAACGGACTGCGCAAAATGGGAGGGAACAAAACGGAACGCGGTAAACCGTCGTTTTGTCAACGGATTGCCGCGTAAGGTTAGGAATATTTCGATCGGTATTCCGCCTACCGAGTTGAGCCGTAAAACGGAAAAAGACACCGGATTCGTTTTCCGTGATTCTTATCGCGAGATGGTCGTATCGGCGAATCAGCCTGTGGTTTTGGACGGCGCATTTTCGTCTCAAACGAGAAATCAACATTATAGTTGCCGAGTCGCCGCTTCTTTCACACCTAAGGCAGGCGAGGCTTATGAAGTCCGCTACCTGTCAGAGGAAGAGGGATGCGACATTGAGGTTTACCATATCGGTCATGAGGAAAAAGACGGTATCCGCCCAACCAAAAAACTTACGGCAAACTATTGCGCAAGGCCGGGAACCAGCTTTTAAAGATGTGGTACGAGAAATTTAACTTTCTCAGCCGCGAAGTTCCCGCATCCGATGAGGATTTGGCATGTTTTTTTCAGACGGCGGACAAGCATATCGGCGATGAAGGTATTTGTGCTTTGGCGCAGGCTTTCCCCGAAGCGGGCGTGGCGGAGAAATTTGCCGCCACCGGTCTGCGGCTGCCCGATTACTTTTATATTCCTGAAGAGATGGAGCAGCTTTGGCGTTATGCAGTAAGCGGTGAAATCGAAGGAAACGGGCGGGAATTCGGCTATTTTTCGCCAAAAGACGTGGTGGAATTTTATTTTAGTTACGAATTCTGGTGTTACGCCCCGCATTTCCTGCCGGTTGCCTTTGACTGCGGCGGTATATTTTATGCCTATGATTTCCGTCAGCCCGACGATTTACAAATTGTGTTGGCGGATTCGGGCTTTTGCGGAGAAAAAGAAGGCGAATACACGCCTGCGGGTAAAACGTTGGCAGAAGTTTTAAGTCGGGAACCTGATTGATGTAGTTTTCGTTCTGCGGTCGCTTTGTGTTTTCAGACGGCCTTATCAGAGCAAAACCGCAAGGCCGTCTGAAAAACGAATAGCAGATTGAGGAAATTCTAATGAACACCGTTTCCATCCAAAACCTTTCCCACCGCTACGGCAAGACTCTTGCGCTTGACGATGTGTCGCTGGACATCCCGAAAGGCGCGACGGTCGGTTTGATCGGGCCGGACGGCGTGGGCAAATCGACGTTGCTCTCGCTGATGGCGGGTGTGAAGGTGATTCAGGACGGGCGGGTGGAAGTGTTGGGCGGCGATATGGCGGACAAGGATGTGCGGCGGGACTTGTCGCACCGCATCGCCTTTATGCCGCAGGGTTTGGGGCGCAACCTGTATCCTACCTTGTCGGTGTATGAGAATATCGATTTCCACGCGCGGCTGTTTGGTTTGGACGGGCAGGAACGCACGCGGCAGATTGCGCGGCTGATGTGGGCGACCCGCCTTGCGCCGTTTTCCGGCAGGGCGGCGGGCAAGCTATCGGGCGGGATGAAGCAGAAGCTGAGTTTGTGCTGCGCACTGGTGCACAGCCCGGATTTGTTGATTTTGGACGAACCGACCACGGGCGTGGACCCTTTGTCGCGCCGCCAGTTTTGGGCGCTGGTGGACGATTTGCGGCGGGAACACGCGGGCATGACCGTGATTGTGGCGACCGCCTACATTGAAGAGGCGCAGCGTTTCGAGCGGCTGCTGGCGATGGATGCGGGCAGGCTGCTGGCAAACAAGCCCACTGCCGACGTGCTGGCGGATTACGGCACCGATGTGTTGGAAGAGGCCTACGTCAAAATGCTGCCGCCGGAAAAACAGCAGGGTTCGGGCGGTTTGGACATTACGCCGTTCGTCCCCGACCCCGATGCGCCGCCCGCGATGGAAGCGCACGGGCTGACCAAGCGTTTCGGCGATTTCACCGCCGTGGACCACGTCAGCTTCACCATTCAAAAAGGCGAGATTTTCGGCTTTCTCGGCAGCAACGGCTGCGGCAAGTCCACCACCATGAAAATGCTGACTGGTTTGTTGGAGGCGACAGAAGGCGATGCCACGCTGTTGGGCAAGCCGATAGACGCGGGCGGTTTGGACACGAAGATGCGCGTCGGCTATATGTCGCAGGCGTTTTCGCTGTATGAGGAACTGAGCGTGCGCCGCAATCTGGATTTGCACGCCAGACTCTACCAGATGGGCGCTAAAGGCGCGGCGGCGGTGGAAGAAGCCCTGCAACAGTTTGATTTGGCGGACGTTGCCGATACCGCACCCGCATCGCTGCCGCTGGGCATCCGCCAACGCCTGCAACTCGCTGCCGCCTGCCTGCACCATCCCGAAGTATTGATTTTGGACGAACCGACTTCGGGGGTCGATCCCGCCGCGCGCGATATGTTTTGGCGGCATCTTCTGAAACTCTCCCGCGAAGACAAAATCACCATTTTCGTTTCCACCCACTTTATGAACGAAGCCGCCCGCTGCGACCGAATTTCCTTTATGCACAAAGGCCGCGTGTTGGCGGTGGGTCCGCCCGCCGAACTGGCGGCAAGGCAGAATGCGCCGGATTTGGAAGAAGCGTTTGTGCAGTATCTGATTGAAGCGGAATCGGATAACGGGTATTCCGAACAGGGTAGGTTGGATCAAGACCCAACAATGCTTTCGGATTCGACAGGTTGGGTCTCTACCCAACCTACGGCGGCTACGGCTACGGTCGGGTTTTCAGACGACCCCAAAAAACACCATCCGAGGCCGTCTGAAAATCCGTCCGCAACGCCCGATACTCAAAGCTTCAAATACCGCTTCTCCATGATTTGGACCTTCGCCCGCCGCGAAGCCAAAGAACTCCTGCGCGACAAAATCCGCCTGTTTTTCGCCGTGTTCGGTCCGCTGATTATCATGGCGTCGGTATCGTGGGGGATTTCGTTTGACGTGCGGAATCTGAAATTCGCCGTTTACGACCGCGACCAAACCGCCGCCAGCCGCGAGCTGGTCGAATATTTCGACGGTTCGCGCTACTTCCTCCAACAGCCGCCGATACAGTCCGAAGCCGAAATCGACACCGTGCTCAAAAGCTCAGGCGCCATATTGGTCATCGATATTCCGAGCGGTTTCGGGCGCGATTTGGCGCGCGGACTTAAACCCGAAGTCGGTTTTTATGTGGACGGCTCCATGCCGTTTAACGCCACCAACATCCGCGGCTACATCGGCAGCCTGATCACCGCCTACACCAAAGACCGCATCGCCGAAAGCGGGCTGCCTATTTCGCTCAAAGCCCCCGCCGGCATCGAACCGCGCTTTATGTACAATCAGGATTTCGACAGCATCAACGCCATCGCCCCGGGCGTGATGATGCTGGTGTTGATGATGATACCCGCTATGATGTCGGCGGTCGGCGTGGTGCGCGAACGCGAAATCGGTTCCATCGCCAATTTCTACGCATCGCCCGCCGCCGTGGCGCAATATCTGATCGGCAAACAGCTCCCCTATATCGCCGTCGGCATGGTCAATTTCGCCGCCATGATGCTGATGATTATTTACCTGTTCGGCGTGCCGCTCAAAGGCTCGTTTATCGGACTTGCCGTCGGTACGCTCTTGATGGTGTCTGCCAGCACCGCGCTGGGGCTTTTGATTTCCTGCTTCGTGCGCTCCCAGCTTGCCGCCATCTTCGCCACCGCCATCATCACCATGATCCCCGCGCAAACCTATTCCGGCTTTCTCTACCCGCTGTCCACTATGGAAGGCGGCGCGCTGGTTATCGGCAAAACCTTCCCGTCGTCGTGGTACTACACCGTCAGCGTCGGCAGCTTCACCAAAGGGTTGCACACCGCCGACCTGCTGCACGAATACGCCGCCATCGCCGCCTTTGCCGCCACCAGCCTGATTTTGGCGTGTGTGTTGTTGAAGAAGCAGGAGAAGTAAAAAAGGTCGTCTGAAAACTCAGCAGGCGGGTCTTGATGCCTGATTTGTTCCTTAACCCACTATAAAGGAAGAACGCCATGAACCGAACAACCCTGTTTGACGGACTGGCCGAACGCTACGGCGCGGCGGCAGAATATCCGTGGGCGAAATCTCCCGACTTTGCCGTGTTCCGCCACGCGGGTAAGCGCAAATGGTTCTGCCTGTATATGCCCGTGCCGTCTGAAAAACTGGGCATGGGCGAGGGCAGTCTGACGGAAATCGTCAACGTCAAATGCCGCACCGAACACATCGGCGCATGGCGCGCGACGGCAGGCATCCTGCCCGCCTACCACATGAACAAAGAACACTGGTTGAGCATCGTATTGGCGCAAACGCCCGTAGAAAACGTGTGGCGGCTGATAGATGACAGCTTCGTGCTGACGCTCTAGGATTGGTTAACTCCACACATCAAACGAAAGGAAAAACATGAAAACCATAGGCATCATCGGCGGCATGAGTCCCGAAAGCACCGTGCTCTACTACCAAATCATCAACCGCGAGACCAACCGCCGCTTGGGCGGCAACCGCAGCGCCAAAATCCTGCTCGACAGCGTGGATTTTGAAGAAATCGTCCGCTTGCAGAAAAGCCGTGATTGGGCTGCGGCGGGAAACGTGCTGGCGCAAAGCGCGCGGAAGCTGGAAGCAGGCGGCGCGGATTTTTTGCTGCTCGCTACCAACACCATGCACAAAGTCGCCCCCGCCATCGAACAGACGGTCGGCATTCCCTTGCTGCACGTCGTCGATGCCACCGCCGCCGCCATCAAACGGCAGGGCTTGTCCGCCGTCGGCCTGCTCGGCACGCGCTTTACCATGAGCGATGGTTTTTATATGGAGCGCATGGGTTCGCAGGGCGTACAAACCATAGCTCCGACCGCCGCCGAACAAGACGAAATCCACCGCATTATTTTTGACGAACTGTGCCTGAACCGCATCCGCCCCGAGTCCGCCCGCTACTTTTACGACGTGATAGGCCGTCTGAAAAACGAAGGCGCGCAGGGCGTGATACTCGGCTGCACCGAAATCTGCCTGCTTGTGAACGAAACCGACAGCCCGCTGCCCGTGTTCGACAGCACCGCCATCCATGCGCTCTCGGCGGTGGATGCGGCGCTGACGGAATAACGCGGCAAACGCTGTTTTGTTTAAAGGAACAGGCTGTAAAGCCGAAAAAACAGCCGACCGTTTTTTCAGACGGCCTTTGACAATACAACCCACAAACAGGAACCCCCATGCGTACCCTGAAAAACATTCTGACCCTGATGCTCAAAGAGTTCCGCAGCGTGCTGACTGATCCGGTGCTGATGGTGCTGATTGTGTATATCTTTACCGCCACGATTTATCAGATGGCGCAGGTGGGCGCGGATTTGAAAAACGCCACTGTCGGCATCATCGACCAAGACCGTTCGGTCTTGTCCATGCGCATCCGCGATGCCGTGCAGCATCCGTTTTTCAAACCGGTAGAGGACGTGCGGCGCGAAGATTCGGACGAATTGATGGACAAGGGCGAGTTCACCTTTATTTTGGAAGTACCGCCCAATTTTCAGCGCGACATGGCGGCGGGGCGCAATCCTGATTTGCAGCTTTTGGTTGATGCGACGTCGATGACGCAGGCGGGGGTGGGCGCGTCTTATCTTTCGCAAATTATCAACCGCGAAATTTACGAATTCACCGGCGTGACGCGGCCGGAGTTAATCAACCTCGTCATCAACACTTATTACAATCCCAACGGCGAAAGCGCGTGGTTCATGCCGACTTCGCAAATCGGATCGATGTCGTGTATGTTGCTGATTTTATTGACGGGGGCGGCGGTTATCCGCGAACGCGAACGCGGTACAATCGAGCATTTGCTGGTAATGCCGGTCAATGCGTTCGAACTGATGATGGGCAAAGTGCTGGCAAATGCCGCCGTGATTTGGGTGGCGGCGTTGTCGTCGCTGTGGTTTGTCGTGCATTTGGGCATCGGTGTGCCGCTCATCGGCTCGGTGCCGCTTTATGCGGTAGGGCTGGCGTTGTTCCTGTTTTCGGTGGCATCGCTGGGCATCATGATTGCCACGTTCGCATCGACGATGGGACAGTTCGGTATGCTGATGCTGCCGGTGTATATCGTGATGAACCTGTTTGCCGGCGGCGCATCCCCGCGCAGCAACATGCCGCACGCGGCGCAACTGATCAGCGAATACTGGCCGTTGACGCAGTTCGTCAAATTTTCGCAAGACATCCTGTTCCGTGGCGCGGGGATTGAAATCGTATGGGGACATATGCTGATTATGGGCTGTATCGGCGTAGGATTCTTGTGGCTGGCATTGTTGCGGTTTCAAGGGATGTTGGAGAGGCAGGGTTAGGTAGGCCGTCTGAAAATGAGCAACGAAGCGAGTTTCGCTAAAATTACAAAGCGAACTTCTTCACAACCTATTCTTGAAAGATTGAAAAGATGATTGAAAACGAATACGGCCAGCCGGTCGGCGAAATCGTGGAAAATTTGGGTGCGGGCAGCCTGCCGCAGGCGCAATTATTGCAGGGACGTTTCTGCCGGTTGGAGAAACTGTCGGCAGAAAAACACGGCAGCAGTTTGCGGGAAGTATATGCTTCGCCGCCGGAAAATTGGACTTATCTTTCCATAGGCCCGATAACGGATGCAGACGGCTTGGCGGATTATTTGGTCAAGCTGGAGCAATCTGCCGACCCGTATTGGTTTGCCATTGTCGAACAGGAAAGCGGACGGGCGGTCGGCACGATCGCCCTGATGCGTACCGATACCGCAAACCGCAGGATTGAAGTCGGCTGGGTGGTGTACGGGGAGAAACTCAAACGTACCCGCGCGGCTACCGAAGCGCAATTCCTGCTGATGCAATATGTATTCGAAACCCTGCACTACCGCCGCTATGAATGGAAGTGCGACGCGCTGAACGCACCTTCCTGCCGTGCTGCCGAACGGCTGGGTTTCACTTACGAAGGCACTTTCCGCCAAGACCGCATCAACCGCGGCCGCAGCCGCGACACCAATTGGTATTCGGTCATCGACAGCGAATGGCCGGAACGCAAACGGCGTTTCCTTGACTGGCTGTCCGACGATAATTTCGATGCACAAGGCAGGCAGAAAAAACCGTTATAGCGGATAGGGTGGCCGGCATAATCAAAGGAGACCGAAAAATGAACCAGAAAACCGAAGGCAAACCCGCCAAAATCAGCCTGAAAAAATACCTCCGCGAATTGAAGTATCTGCATGGCGAACTGGTCGCCCTGCAACGCTGGGTGCAGCACGAAGGCCTGAAAGTCTGTATTATCTTCGAAGGGCGGGACGGCGCGGGAAAGGGCGGAACAATCAAAGCGATTACCGAACGCGTCAGCCCGCGCATCTTCCGCACCGTCGCCCTCCCCACGCCCACCGAGCGCGAAAAAAGCCAGATTTACCTGCAACGCTACATCCCGCACCTGCCCGCCGCCGGCGAAGTCGTCATCTTCGACCGCAGCTGGTACAACAGGGCCGGCGTGGAGCGCGTGATGGGCTTCTGCACCGAAGAAGACTGCTTCAAATTCCTGACCATCATGCCGTTTTTTGAAAAGGCACTCACCGACAGCGGCATCATCCTGCTCAAATATTGGCTGGAAATCGATATGGAAGAACAGGAACGCCGTCTGAAAAACCGAATCGCCGATCCGCGCAAAGTCTGGAAACTTTCGCCCATGGACACCGAGTCCTACCGCCGCTGGTACGACTATTCCCGCGCCCGCGACGAAATGATGGCCGCCACCGATACATCATGGGCACCGTGGTTCGTGGCCGACAGCAATGACAAACGCACCGCCCGCCTAAACATCATCCGCCATTTGTTGAGCCAAATTCCCTACGAACACCTGCCCGCGCCCGAAGTCGAATTTCCGCCGCGCCAAAAGGCAGACGGTTACCGCGAAACCGACCGCAGCCGCCGCATGGTAGAGGACTGGTACGGCAAACAGGCGCAAGCCGACAGAGAATATAAAGAACAACGCAAAAAACAAAAACGGCAGACAAAAGCCGATAATGCAGTCTCGGAAGAGTAGGGATGAATAAATCTAAAGGCCGTCTGAAAACGGCAAAACACCTTTCAGACGGCCTGTAAAGCCGATGTTCGATTAACGGCGGAATTTGCCGTGGTCGAAATCATCAAACGCCTCGTAAGCTGCGCGGCATTGCTCAGCCTGATCGCGGTAAGGCAGCTCGCGGAACGCCTGTTTTGCCTTCGAATTTTCCCGCAGTTCCGCCTTATCGCCTTCAAAGCGATACCACTTGGCGCGGCGGTCGAGATATTTTTTACAGGCCGGATGCAGCTTGTGCGGCTTCTTAGCCTTGTGCGCTTTGCCCGCATGACGACCGTGCGGCGGTTCGGCGGCGGCAGGTACGGACGCTCCCAAAGCCAGTACCAAGGCCAGCGCGGAAAAAAGCGGCTTGCTTGCAAACATAATAAGCTCCTATCGAAAAGCATACCGATAACGGTAAAGACATTATAAACTCAGACTAACTGAAAAAATTGAAGGTATAGTGGATTAAATTTAAATCAGGACAAGGCGACGAAGCTGCAGACAGTACAGATAGTACGGCAAGGCGAGGCAACGCCGTACTGGTTTAAATTTAATCCACTATAAAAGTCAAAACCGATGACGGCGGCGTAAATCCGAATCATAACGGCGTTGCCCCGATTTTCTTTCGCCGTCATCAAAAGCAACAAACAAAGGAAACCCCATGTTCCGACCGCAAAAAACAGCCTTGGCTTTGGCCGTCTGCGTCCTGACTGCCTGCCAAAGCACGCAAATTCCCCTAAAAAGCGAAATAGACCTGCCTGAAGAGTACGGTCAAAACCAAGCAGCGCGAGGAAGTGCCGAAACCGCCCGCTGGTGGCAAAACTGGCACGACCCCGTACTCGGCCGGCTCATAGAACAAGGCTTGGCGCAAAGTTACGATATCCGCATTGCCCGCAGCCGTCTGAACGAAGCCCGTGCGCAGGCAAGGCTGGCCGCTGCCGATACAGGTATCAACAGCGGCATCAGTGCCGAATCCCGCGCCACGCACAGTGAAATAAACAACCCATTGAATGACGGTATACGCGGCCGACTGGCGCAAAACCCCCAAACCGAAAAACTCGGCCGCGACACTTTAAGCGGCAGCCAAAACCTGTTAACCGCAGGCATACAGGCATCTTGGGAACCCGATATTTTCGGGCGTAAACGCAGTGATGCCGATGCCGCAAACTATGCCGCACTGGGGCAGCAGGAAGCCTTGTACGGCGCGCAACTCCTGCTGAGCGGCGAAATTGCCGCCAATTACCTGAACGCCCGTGCCGTGCAGGCGCGGCAGCAGACTGCTGCCGCCAACATCGCCGTCCTGCAGAAAATGCTGCAATATGCCCAAGGACGCTTCCACGCCGGACACGTTGATGCCCATGCTGTCAAACAGGCGCAAAGCGCACTGGCCGCCGCCCGGGCCGCCCAAAGCACACTCGATGCCGAATACGGCGCATACGTCCGCAACATCGCCGTATTGACCGGCCAAGTGCCGCAACACTTCCGACTGCCCGACAGCTCCGCCGACATCCTGTCCGCCCAACCTGAAGCACCAAGCGGGCAGACCCCGCAGGGATTGATCGAACGCCGTCCCGACCTTCGCGCCCGCGCCGCTGAAGTCCGCGCTTATGCCGCCAAACTCGCCGGCGCGAAAGCCGACCTGTTACCGCGTTTCACCATACAGTTTCTGGGGCAGGGCGGCCGTCTCGAACTTGAAGGCGACCGCAGCCTGCATGGTTGGAACAGCCTGTTTAAAATCGGCATCAGCGTCCCGCTGTTTACCAACGGCCGCATCAAGGCCAACATCGATGCCGCCGATGCCCGCCTAAAGACCGCCCTGCTGAATTACGACCGCACCCTGCTGACCGCTTTGGGCGAAGTCGATTCCGCCTACCAAAGCCAAACCGCCCTGACGCGGCAAAGCAAACTGCTGCAACAATCCCTGCAACAGGCGCAAAGCCGCGCCGACGGCGCGCAAAAATTATTCCGTTACGGCAGCCTGACGCTGGATGAGGCCCTGCGTGCGAGGCTGGACGAACAAGAAGCCCGAGAACGCCTGATACGCTCCCAACTCGCCAGGGCGCAGGCGACGGTAAACCTGTACAAAGCATTGGGTGGCGGCTGGGAGGAAACGGCTCAGGCAGATTAGCGGATTGTGTCAGGAGATGGTAACGCTGCGGCCAGGCAAATGAATCCGCAACGATTCGTCAATTTTTGCGGATGATGTCTTTCAGACGGCCTCCTGTCTGAAAATGCACGGTTGGCTGCTGGTTTGTTCCGTCTTTCATATATGGCCGATGGCATCATTGCAGCCATCATCCGTCCGCAGAACGAAAGGCCGTCTGAAAACCGATATTATGGTTTTCAGACGGCCTTTATCTGCATCGCCTGCTTGGCTTAATCCTTGCTCAGCGTGCTGTAATCAACCATCATGTATTTGGCGGTCAGTTTTTTCGAGGCGTTGCCCTCGTCGCCCATCACAATCAGGCGCGGCTTGCCGTTTACGGTAATGGAATCGACGGCTTCCACGTTTTTGATGTGCTGCAGGTTGGGCAGGGTAATTTTCTGCGGCTCGTCGCTGTGTTTGCCGCTCCAGGTCCATAATTGCGAGAACCTTTCGCCGGCTTCGTCTTTGACTTCGTTGGCGATGATGTAGGTTTTCAGGATAGGGTCGTAGTTGAGCGAACGGATACCGCCGCCGGCAATGTCGATGACCGCGACTTCGTCAAACTCGGGTTTGGACTTGTGCTCAAACACTTCCTTAGGATTGGCAATAAAGGCAACCAATGCCATGTTGTTGAATTCGGGGTCGCGGAAGCCCAGCACCAGCCGTTTTTTCACCGGATCGAAAGTCATACCTTCTATATTGATTTCCTCAAACGAAACCTCGGCGTTGGTGCGTTCGTGGATCAGGTCGTGCAGCTTGGTATCGCTTTCCAGCACCTGCGTCAGGTCGTCGTAGCTCGTCAGGCCCAACACCTCGCCGTTTTGGATTTTGAAACGCAGCATGTGTTCCCGGTCGGGCGAACGCTGGCCTTTTTTGTTGCGCGAGTGCGAGGTCAGCGCGTAGATGAAGCCTTCGTCGTCGCGGGCGAGTGCCTCCAAGTCGTTCAGACGGCGTTTGAAGCCCGTGATGATGCGGGTATCCAATGATTCGTCTTCAATCAGTTGTTCAGACTTATCAATCGACAGTATGCTGAACGCGTGGTTCGGTTCGTCCTCGGCAATCAGCAGCCGTCCGTCGGGAAGCTGTTGTACGGCGGAAGGTTCGTACACGCCTTTGAACATATCGATACCCAGTGCGCGCAGCTCTGCCGAATTGTCGGCGGACGAAGGCATCAATGCGGGCAGGGTTTTCACGCCGATAAAGGCGAAAAGGGATGCAAGCAGCCCCCAGCGGAATACTGAGTAAGATAAGTTTATGTATTTAAACTGTTTGTCGGCCAGTAGACCCAGCCAGTAAAGATGGTCGCTCATTTTTTCGTACACTTGTTTTCGGTCTCCCATAATTTCTTGCATCATTTCCCAATATTCTTCTTTCTGTACCTTCACGCGGTCTTCATAAATCAGGATATTGGGCTGGGCACCGCCAAAAAAGCGCGTTTCGGCATGGCTGACGCGGGTTTTCCAGTCCGAGAGTTTCGCCCGTCGGCGCAGCACGTCTTTCAGCCATTCGCGCGCCGCACGCACTTTGCCGATTCGTTCGGGCGAGGCGGACAGCAGCGCGAACACGATGGATGCGGCGGCGGTAATCATAAATGTGCTGGCGGGAATCAGGAATTCGGGCGACGACGAGAAAATAAATGCCCCCGAAATCATCAATGCCGACACGATGAAGCCGTTGAGCGAAATCATAATGTTGGCTTTGGTTGCCGCCAATGCGAGCAGCTCCATTTCCGAGCGCACGGCGTTGCGGAACATGGTTTCCACGCCTTTGGCCGTGCCGATTTCGCTGAGACGGCGTTTGGTATTGCGTTTTTTGCGTTTGCTTTTTTTAGAGGGCTGCGTTTTGGACGCAGGTTCGGTTGTATGGGAATCCGCACCGTCGGGCTTATGTTCCGGCTGGTTGTCGGAAACGCCTCCGACACCGTTTTCAGACGGCCTGCCGCCGTCGTGTGCCGTTTCGGATTGGGGTGGAGATGGGTGCGGAAATTCCGCATTTTCAGGCAGGTTGTTTGGGATATTTTCCATCATTCATACGCGCTCCGTAAAAATAAGGAATTTAAATCATTTCATTATCATTTATCTATTGTCAAGCATAAGGGGCCGGGTGGTCGGTTTTTCAGACGGCCTCATGCTATTTCTGCCGTGGGTAAAATCAGTTACAATGACCGCCTTTTTATTCTTTGATTTTACTTGGAAGCTATGTTTTCAGCCGTAGAGAAATACAACGGCCCGGCCAAAATTATGCTGGGTTTGATTGCACTGACTTTTATCGGTTTCGGCGCATCTACCGTCGCCGCTCCCGGTTCGGACTACATCGTCAAAGTGGGAGACGAAAAAATCAGCACGCAAAATGTGCAGGCCGCCGTGCGCGAAGAGGGCTTGGAGTCCAATCAGGACGCGCTGACCGTGCTGACCGACCGTGCCTACCTTTATGAAGGCGCGCGCGCAATGGGCATCAATGTTTCGCTGGAGCAGTTGAAACAAGTCATTATGGCCGACAAAGGCTTTCAAGACGAAAACGGCCGTTTTAACGAGCAGAAATTCCGAAATTTTCTGGCGCAAAGCGGCCTGACTGAAGACCAGCTGATTGAAAATCTGCGCCGTCAGTTTGAATTGCAGAACGTGGCCAACCTTGCCGCCAACGGCAACATCGTCAGCAGCCAGCAGCTCGAACGTATCGCCAAACTGATGCAGGCCGAGCGCGAAATCCGCACTGCCGTGGTCGACCCGCGCAATTTCGCCGCCGGAGTCAAAGTGGACGATGCCGCGCTGAAGGCCTATTACGATAAAGACAAAAGCAAATACCTCATCCCGAAAGCGGTGAAATTCGAATATATCGAATTGTCGGCAAAAACTTTGGCCGACAGGCAGACCGTCAGCGAAGAAGAAGTAAAAAAAGCCTTCGCCGAACAGCAGTCGTCTGCACAGCCCAAGCAGGAAGTGTCGCACATTATGTTTGCCCTGACTCAGGGCGGCGACAAAGCCAAAATCAAAGCGGAAGCGGAAAAAGTGCTGGCAGAAGCAAAAGCTTCGCCTGACAATTTTGCCGCCCTGGCGCAAAAATATTCGCAAGATACCGCCACGGCGCAATCCGGCGGCGCATTGGGCGTGGTGGATAAATCTTCCGCTCTGCCGGAAGAGTTTAAAGCGGCAATCGCCAAGCTGAACAAAGGCGACATCGCCTTGGTGGAAAGTACGGGCGGTTTCCATGTCGTCCGCATCACCAATATGCAGGGTCAGCAGAGTTTTGACGAAGCCAAAGCCTCGCTGGAAGCGGAATTGAAGCAGAAAAAAGCGCAGCAGGCCTTGGCGCAGATGCGGCAAACCCTATCGCAAACCACGTTTGACTTCCCCGACAGCCTGAAGGCCGCAGCCGAGAAAACAGGGCTGCCCATCCAAAGCCACAACGAATGGTTGAGCCGTCAAAATGCCGTGCAGCAAAATATTCCTGCCGAATGGCTGGAGGTGTTGTTCAGCGACGAAGTGTTTAAGAAAAAACACAATTCCGACGTGATTACGGTTGGCGATACTTCTTGGGTGCTTCGTGCCACGGAAACGCGGGAAGAAAGCACGCCGGCTTTCGAACAGGTAAAAGAACAGGTACGCACGGCCTATGTAAACAGCGAATCGGCCAAAGCGGCGACAGAGCAGGCGAAAAAACTGTTGGCCGAACTGCAAAAAGGCGGCAAGCCCGAACTGGCGTGGTCGGAAAAAGAAACCCTGAGCGCGTCGGACGCACGGTTGCGCCTGTCTCCCCAGGCATTGGCCGCGCTGGCAAAAGCACACCCGACAGACGGAAAACCCGCTTACGCGCTGCTGGAAGGACAGCCTGCGCCGCTGTTGGTGGAAGTCTTGTCGTCAAAAGTGCAGAAAGCCGATGCGGATGAAAGTAAAAAACTGAAAAACGAATTGGCGCAGCGTACCGGGGTCGGCATGTACACCGGCCTGCTGACCTATCTGAAAACCAATATTCCCTTGAAGCAGGGTGCGCAAAAATTGGATTCAGACAAACATTAAGCATGATGCCGAAACCGTTTCAAAGGCCGTCTGAAAATACCTTATGCCGGATTTTTCAGACGGCCTTGATTTTCCCGCCGCCTGCCTAATATTAGGCCTTCGTCCACATCCGTCATCACAAAGGAAAACGATGAAAAAATCCCGCCTGACACTGCTTGTTTTCACCGCATTCGCCCTGGCTGCCTGCGGCAATGACAAACAGGCCGAACTCGAACAGCAGCTTAAAGCGCAACAGGAGCAAATCGCCCAATTGCAAGCACAGGCTGCCTCGGCCGCCGACCAAACCGTTTACCAGCTCCTGCCCGATGCCGTTAATGAAACCCTGTCGCCCGAAGCCCAGCAGCAGGGCAAAAACGGCGAAATCGTAACCGGCAAAGACGGCCAGCAATATATGTATGATTCTTCAACAGGAAGCTGGTTCCTGCAAAGCCTGGTCGGAACGGCGGCCGGTGCCTTGATAGGCAACGCGCTGGCCAACAAATTCGCCCGCGCCCCGGCCAACAGCCCAGCCGCGCAACAAGTACGCAGCCGCTACGAGCAGCAATACAAAGGCAAACGCCCCACCGCGCCGACCAGCCTGCGCCCGCAAAATGCCGGACAACGCGGCCAACAGGCCGGCGGCTACCGGCCGACAGACCGCGCCCAATCCAACTATCAGCAGCCGCGCCGTCCCACCATGCCGCGCCGCAGCGGATTCGGCCGCCGCCGCTAACCGTTTTCAGACGGCCCCTTAACAGATGAGGCCGTCTGAAAAACATTGCACCGCATCCCTAGATACAGCAAGGAATAAACCATGAGCAGCAAGTACCACAAACTCATCATCCTCGGTTCCGGCCCCGCAGGTTACACCGCCGCCGTTTATGCCGCCCGCGCCAACCTCAATCCCGTCATCATCACCGGTTTGGAACAAGGCGGCCAACTCATGACCACCACCGAAGTGGACAACTGGCCTGCCGATGCCGACGGCGTGCAGGGCCCCGAACTGATGGCGCGCTTCCTCGCCCATGCCGAACGCTTCGGCACGGAAATCGTTTTCGACCACATCCACACCGCACAACTGCAGCAACGCCCGTTCAAACTCATCGGTGATGCGGGCGAATACACCTGCGACGCACTCATCGTCGCCACCGGCGCATCGGCCAAATACCTCGGCCTGCCGAGCGAAGAAACCTTCGCCGGACGCGGCGTGTCCGCCTGCGCCACCTGCGACGGCTTCTTCTATAAAAAACAAGACGTAGCCGTAGTCGGCGGCGGCAACACCGCCGTGGAAGAAGCACTCTACCTGGCCAACATCGCCAACACCGTAACCCTGATACACCGCCGCGACAGCTTCCGTGCCGAAAAAATCATGGTGGACAAACTGATGCGCCGAGTGGAAGAGGGCAAAATCATCCTCAAAACCGAAGCCGTATTGGAAGAAGTATTGGGCGACGACAGCGGCGTAACCGGCGCGCGGTTGAAATTCAACGACGGCCGCAGCGAAGACATCGCCGTCAAAGGCGTATTCATCGCCATCGGCCACAAACCCAATACTGACATCTTCAAAGGCCAGCTCGATATGGACGACGCAGGCTACCTGAAAACCAAAGGCGGCAGCGGCGACAACGTCGGCGCAACCAACATCGAAGGCATTTGGGCGGCCGGCGACGTAAAAGACCACACCTACCGCCAAGCCATCACCAGCGCGGCTTCCGGCTGCCAAGCCGCTCTCGATGCCGAACGCTGGCTCGACGGCCAACACTGATTTCCACGCCGTCTGCAAAAACCTTTACACGGAAAAGTTTTCAGACGGCCTTTACCTCAACCGAAAGGATTGCAAAATGATTAAACTGACCACCAACAAAGGCGTGATTACCCTCGAACTGGATCACGAAAAAGCCCCGATTACTGCCGCCAACTTTGAACAATACGTTAAAGACGGCTTTTACGACGGCGTGATTTTCCATCGCGTAATCAAAGGATTCATGATACAGGGCGGCGGCATGAACCCGGACATGGGCGAAAAAGCCACCCGCGACAGCATTCAGAACGAAGCGCAAAACGGCTTGAAAAACGACAAATACACCATCGCCATGGCGCGTACCCAAGCCCCGCATTCCGCATCCGCCCAGTTCTTTATCAATACCAAAGACAACGACTTCCTCAACCACACCTCGCCCAGCCTGCACGGTTGGGGTTATGCCGTATTCGGCAAAGTAACGGACGGTTTCGATGTGGTCGATGCGATTGAAAACGTCGCCACCAAACGCCACGGCTACCACGACGACGTGCCGGTCGAACCCGTTATCATCGAAAAGGCGGAAATCGTTTAATCCGCACATATAGGCCGTCTGAAAACTTGGGTTTCAGACGGCCTCCCCTTATGAGATAATTGCCCCATTTGACAAACCTCAACGAGAATACCCACCATGGCAGACGAGAAAAAAAGCAGCAAATCGGAAGACAAAAGCAAAGCCCTGGCCGCAGCTTTGGCCCAAATCGAAAAACAGTTCGGTAAAGGTTCCATTATGAAAATGGACGGCAGCCATCAGGATGAAGACCTCGAAGTCGTCTCTACCGGCTCGCTCGGCCTCGACTTGGCGCTCGGCGTCGGCGGTTTGCCGCGCGGCCGCATTGTTGAAATTTTCGGGCCGGAATCTTCCGGTAAAACCACCCTGTGTCTGGAAACCATCGCCCAATGCCAGAAAAACGGCGGTGTGTGCGCCTTTATCGATGCCGAAAACGCCTTCGACCCGATTTATGCGCGCAAGCTGGGCGTGAAAGTGGAAGAATTGATGGTTTCCCAGCCGGATACGGGCGAACAGGCATTGGAAATCTGCGATATGCTGGTGCGTTCCGGCGGTGTTGACATGGTGGTTATCGACTCGGTTGCCGCGCTTGTACCGAAAGCGGAAATCGAAGGCGATATGGGCGACAGCCACGTCGGCCTGCAAGCCCGCCTGATGAGCCAGGCACTGCGCAAACTGACCGGCCACATCAAAAAAACCAATACTTTGGTGGTGTTCATCAACCAAATCCGCATGAAGATTGGCGTCATGTTTGGCAGCCCGGAAACCACCACCGGCGGTAACGCCCTGAAGTTCTATGCATCCGTCCGCCTCGACATCCGCCGTGGCCTCCAAATTAAAAAAGGCGACGACGTTATCGGCAACGAAACCAAAGTCAAAGTCATTAAAAACAAAGTTGCCCCGCCGTTCCGCCAGGCCGAATTCGATATCCTCTACGGCGAAGGCGTGAGCTGGGAAGGCGAATTGATAGACCTCGGCGTGAAATACGATATTGTTGAAAAATCAGGCGCATGGTACAGCTACAACGGTGCGAAAATCGGACAAGGCAAAGATAATGTACGCGTTTGGCTAAAAGAAAATCCCGATGTTGCAAACGAAATTGACAGCAAAATCCGGGCTGCCGCCGGTACCAATATCGAAATTACCGAAGGCGTGCGTGATGAAACCGACGGGGAAGAACCGGAAGAATAAACTTTAGGTTTGGTCTGAATAGAATCGGTATCGGTAGTCCGTCTGATTCAAAACGACTACTCCCCAATATGGAAGCGGTTGTTTTAAATTCAGACAGGCCGTCTGAAAAGCATGAATCAGAATCCGGAAACGGCTGTTCAAACAAACAGGCAATTGCCTCTGCAATTGCCTGTTTTAACATAACTTGATAGAATTACGCCAAATATTATATTGTCAATTACTCACTTTATCTAAAATCATGTCTAAATTTTCTAATTCATTAACCAAGTCGCGCAATCCTTTCGATCAGCCAAAAAACAAAAAAAGTGCCGCGCCGGGCAGTACGGCGGGTGCGTTGGGATTGTTGTTGTCCATTCTTGCCTTTGCCGTTTTGCCGCTGTTGAAAACGCTTGAGTTAGGCAGCGTTGTTACCGACTTGGGCGTGCCGCTGTATGTATTGCCGATCGCTTTGGCAGTCTTAGCGGTGGTGTGCGGATTCAAAGGACGGGGCGGAGTGGCCGCAATCGGATTGTTGCTGGGCATTGCGTGCCTGTTGTTGGCGGGTGTCTGTGTCGGCATCGATCGCTTTGCACCACAATTTAATACGGCATTGAAGCCTGTTTACGAATTGTCCGGTTTGCAAACACCGACGGCTGTTTCACCGGTAACGGGAAGTCCCGCTCCCAATATCAAACAGAAAAGCAGCCCTAATCCTGATTCTGCTGCCGATGCCTTGATTTTTACGCAAAACCTGGTTGCTTCCAGGCTATCAGAGGGCTTGGAGTTGAATCAGATTACGGAGGCATTGATGCTGAACGAAACGCAACATAAGTATTGGCAAAATATCAGCGTCCTGCAGGGCACGATTACCGCCATTCCGGTTGGCAGCGATCAGGCTTTGGCCATGCTGCCGTTGCAGGAAGGCAATAAAATTACATGGGCATGCAGCGGCAATATTCCCGAGAGTGTGAAAGAGTTATGTGAATAATTTGCTTGCAAACTCGATTTAAATCCTGCTCTCGCTTGCAAGCTCCACGCCGGGAAATATCGCCCGATACTCTTCGTGCTGCACAAGATTCCGAATCTGCACGGAGTTGCTTACGGCCAGCGTTGCCGAATAGCTCGCGTGGATAAACTCACAATCAGGCACGCGCCCCATCGCCCATGCGATAAAGTTCACGACCGCTATTTCTGTTTTCGAGTAGCGCGGCGGAATGTTGATAATCAGGCGTTTCGTTTCGCCGTTGAAAACACGCTCAAGCGCATCGCAGATTAGGGCGTGATGCCGTGCCCTTAGGCTTCCCGTCCCCCGCGCCATTGCCGCCCTGTTGCGGCTGGTTCAGTCTGCGGTGTGAAGGGTCTTTGGGCTTGGACGCAAACGCCCCCTGCGCTTTTTGGCGCACCAGCAGCTGGAAAAACTTGTGTTCCCACATCGCCTGCGTCAAAACCTTGCCTGCCGCCTGCCAGTAGCTTGCAAACTCCGCCAGCGCATCAGCCACGCGGCTGTCGGCAAGGCACGGGATTTGCGAACGGCGCAGCTTCTCGTCAAACGCGGTTTCGTCTGCGGGCTTCCAGCCGTCCGCCATCGGAAATTCGTTCAAGTCTGCCAAACCGTCAGGCGAAGCAAAGCCGCTGTTGTCGGCAAACCCCAAACCGTCTTTCCCAACCTCTGAAATCTCTACTACATCTTGTTTTTTGTTTTCTTGTTTTCTGTGGGGTACATTTTTTGTAGGGGGTGTGGGTACATTTTTTGCAGGTACTGCACCCTCATTTTTTGTAGTAGGTGCATTTTTTGCAGGGGGTACAAAATTTGCAGGTACTCCCCCATCATTTTTTGCAGGGGGTTTGGCTAAAAAATAAACACTCGGCCTACCCTTAAAATCCATCTTGCCAACCACCCCGGCGGCCAATAATTCGTCCAAGGCCGATCTGACCGTGCGTTCGTCTCTCAACTTCTTGCCGTCAATAAACTGGCTGATGGCAATGGCATCCGATTCTTTGCCCCATCCTCGCGTCTTACGCACGATAATCAGGTAGCACTTGACCGTATTACCTCTCAATTCGCCCATCATCTCGTCAACAAACGCATTACTTATCTGGAAACTGTTCGGAATAAATCTTTCAATCGTCATTTCCAACCCCTTTCACAACCTCGGCCCACCGCTCCAAAGCCCCACGCGCCTTGATAACGTCTTCCGCCCGCATATAAGCGGACACCAGCAGGTATGCTTCCCGTATCTTTTCGTCGCGGCTCAACCCTCTTTACCGGTGGAAGGTGTGGCGTATTGCCGCATAGAAGGCCATGTAGAACTGGATGAAGGATTGTTCGGTAATACGGTAACGGGCGTTACCCGCTATCAGCTGGTGCGGTCGTTCGGCGGCTTTGTCGAACCTGTTTTGGCAGTGAAGGACAGGCCGGCCGTCAAGGTGGGCGGCAGGCCGCTAACTTACGGGCGGGATTATTCCGTTAACGATAAGGGCGTTTTGGTGCTGAATACGCCGCAGGCGGCAGGGCAGCCGATTACATGGTCGGGCGGTTTTTATTTCCGTGTGCGGTTTATGGCCGATACGGCGGATTTCGAGAACATCATCGGGCATTTGTGGGCGGCCAAGAAAATTGAGTTTGTGAGCGTGAAGTTATGAAGACGGCGACAAGGGAGCTGATTGATTTGCTGCACGGCAGCGATGAATTTCTGATGGCGGACTTATTCAGGATTACGCTTTCAAACGGCCAAATACTGCGGCACACGAACGCGGATATGCCTGTTGTTTGGGATGGGCAGACCTATGAGGCGCACAAGCTGATTATCAAGCGCGGGGCTACGCGCGTGGCCGTCGGCTTGGATGTGGACTCAAACACGCTGGAGATTGCCGCAGAAACCGATTACAGGCTTGAAGGCCTGCAATGGTCGGAGGCGGCTTTGGGTGGCGCACTGGACGGCGCACGGGTGGTCATCGAGCGGATATTTTTCAGCGATTGGGCAACGCCCGTGGGCACGGTGGTCATCTTTTCCGGCAGGGTGTCCGACGTATCGGGCAGCCGTTCTGCGGTCAAAGTGGATGTGAAATCGGACATCGAGCTTTTGAATGTGTCCAGCCCGCGCAACATCTATCAGGCCGGTTGCATGAGGACGCTGTATGACGGCGGCTGCAAGGTCAATCGTGAGAAATTCACGGTCAACGGCCGTGTTACGGCGAACAGTACGACAGGAACGGAACTGGCGTGCAATCTGACGCAGGCGGACGGCTGGTTCAATCAGGGCGTGATTAAGTTTACGAGCGGGCGGAATGCCGGATTGAGCCGCACAGTCAAGGAACACAAGGGCGGCAGGTTGTCGTTTGCCTTGCGCCTGCCTTCCCCGCCGCAGTCGGGCGATGTGTTCAAAATTTATCCGGGCTGCGACAAGCGGCAGGAAACCTGCGGGAAAAAGTTTGACAACATCGTGCATTTTCGCGGCTTCCCGTATATCCCAGCCGCTGACACGATTACTTAAAGAGGCCGTCTGAGACCTTTGCAAAATCCCCCCA
>NZ_KV790784.1:0-49830 GCF_001807735.1 Neisseria sp. HMSC31F04
ACTTTCGTCATTCAATGACAGTAATCTTGTATTTTCAATATATTCCTTCGTTCTTCTGTTTGTCATATCTTGCTTAAAATCATAAACCAAATACATATCATCATCTAAATTTAAATAGCTCATTTTATATCTCCAATTTTTTCAAATGGAGTCCGTCTTCGATTTCAGTGGTTAATTTTGTTCCGCTTTTGCCGAAATATTCATCAGATAGACAATGCCGGACTTTTCCATCTTGATTCTTTATTTCGTTTTTACAGACGCTATCTTCAGACGGCCTATTTCGTTTTATAGGCCGTCTGAAACCTTGTAACGTCAAATGTTATCAACATTCTGTCCTGTCAGCGCGCGCTGTATGGTGCGGTTCATGCGTTTGGCGGCGAAGTTGTCGGTGCTTTGTCCCAGTTTGGCGACGGCGGCGCGGATTTCTTCGGCCGTGCCTTCTTTCAGACGGCTTTGCAGTTCGGCGATGCAGCCGCGTATATCGGCTTGTTCGTTCTCGTCCAGCAAGTCGCCGTCCAGTTCGAGTGCGGCGGTTACGGCGGCGGTGATGCTTTCGGCTTCGACCAGGGCTTCGGCGCGGGCACGGGCGGCCATGTCTTCGGCGGCGTTGGCCATGCTGTCTTTAAGCATTTGGGTGATGGTTTGGTCGTCCAAGCCGTAGGAAGGTTTGACTTCGATTTGCGCCTGTACGCCGGTGGTTTGTTCCTGCGCGGATACGGACAGCAGACCGTCGGCATCGACTTGGAAGGTTACGCGGATACGCGCTGCGCCCGCACTCATCGGCGGGATACCGCGCAGGGTGAATTTGGCCAGGCTGCGGCAGTCGGCGACGAGTTCGCGTTCGCCTTGGACGACGTGGATGGTCATCGCGGTTTGGCCGTCTTTGAAGGTGGTGAATTCTTGTGCGCGGGCGGTGGGGATGGTGGTGTTGCGCGGGATGATTTTTTCGGCCAGCCCGCCGTAGGTTTCGAGTCCGAGCGACAGCGGGGTTACATCCAAGAGCAGCCAGTCGCCGCTGTTTTTGTTGCCGGCGAGTATGTCGGCCTGCATGGCCGCGCCCAGTGCGACGACTTGGTCGGGGTTGAGGTTGTTGAGCGGGGTTTGGCCGAAATAGGTGGCGACGGCTTGTTGGATGTGGGGCATACGGGTCGAGCCGCCGACCATAATCACGCCTTTGATATCGGCTTTGGACACACCCGCGTCTTTGAGTGCTTGTTTGACGGGTTCTATGGTTTTTTGGACGAGTTGTCGGGTCAGATTTTGAAATTCCTGGCGGGTGATGACTGTGCTGATGCTGCGGCCGTCTGAAAGAGTGGTTTCGACCGTGGTTTGTTCGTGCCCGGTGAGTTGTTCTTTGGCACGGCGCGACAGGGAGAGCAGGTTTTGGCTGTCTTGTTCGTTCAGGGCGGAGAGTTTGTTTTGTTCGAGTAGGTGGCAGAACAGGCGGTGGTCGAAGTCGTCGCCGCCCAGCGCGCTGTTGCCATTGGTTGATTTGACGGCAAACAGGCCTTTGCTCAGTTCGAGTACGGATACGTCCAGCGTGCCGCCGCCCAAGTCGTAAACGACAAACGTGCCTTCCGCGCCGTTGTCCAGCCCGTAGGCGATGGCGGCGGCGGTGGGTTCGTTCAGCAGGCGCAGGACGTTGATGCCCGCCAGCCGTGCCGCGTCTTTGGTGGCTTGGCGTTGGGCTTCGTCGAAATAGGCGGGAACGGTGATGACCGCGCCGACAAGCGTGCCGCCCAAGTTGGCTTCGGCGCGTTCTTTCAGGTGGCGCAGGATGTCGGCAGAGACGTCTATCGGGGTTTTCGCGCCTTGCCGCGTGTTGATTTCGATGATGTTTCCGCCGTTGCCGAAGCGGTAGGGCAGGTGGGCGGTGTCGATGTCTTCGAGTTTGCGCCCAATCAGGCGTTTGGCGGAACTGACGGTGTTTTGCGGATCGGCTTTTTGCGCGCCCAAGGCTTCGCTGCCGATGACCAGGCCGTCTGAAAGGTAGCGGACGACGGAGGGCAGGGCGGTGTGCCCATGCTCGTCTTTCAGGCAGGTTGCACTGCCGCTTTTAACGGTGGCAACCAGGCTGTTGGTCGTGCCCAAGTCTATGCCGACGGCGAGGCGGTGTTGGTGGGGGGCGGCGGATTTGCCGGGTTCGGCGATTTGGAGTAGTGCCATGATGTGTTCTTTATGTGTTTGGGGTTTCGGTCGGTTTCGGTTTAAGTGGCGTTTTCGATTTCCTGCCGAATTTTATTGAGAAAACGGCCTTGCCGCACGAGTTGGGCGGCAGTTTGATATTGTTGCGCATCGAAGGCGGCAGCCAGTTGGCCGTATAGGGCGGTTTGCTCCGCAGATACTTGGCCCTCCAAGGCATTCAGGGCGGCGGTGTCGCCTGCCGCACGGGCTTCGGCCAGCGTTTCGCGCCATTCCATCTGCTGCATCAGGAATTCGGGGGCGAAGGCGGTGTGTTCGGGGGCATCGGCATCGATGTTTTGCGTCATGAGCAGGCTGGCGGCGCGGTCGATGGGGTTTTTCAGGATGCGGTAGGCTTCGTTTACGGCGGCAGCCATCATCACGGCCTGTTTTTGTTCGAAAGCCGATGCTGAGGCAAATTTGTCGGGATGGCAGTTGGCCGCCAGCGCGAGGTAGCGGGTTTCAAGCGCGTTTTCGTCGATTTGGAAGGTTTCGGGCAGGCCGAACAGGGTAAAGTGTTGGTTCATCGAAATTTCCTTAATGCTTGAAACTCCATCTTTCGGGACGGTAGGGCAGGGTTCGTTCGGGCAGGGTGCCGGCGTTTCCAGCAGGGCTGTACATGGGGCTGTGCCTCATATGCGGCCTTTTTGTTGAAACATCAGCTTGTTACGTTTTTTTGTTTTGGCTATAATCCGCCCCTTCGTTTTAATATGAAAGGACTGGCAGATGGCCGGAAAGGTTCAGCTCAATAAGGGCAAAATCCGCGATAATGCGTTGAAGGCTTTGGTTAAATCCAATTTGTTCCGCCACAAGGTAGAGCGCAAACGGAAAGGCAAAGGCAGTTACAACAGGCAGGAAGCGAAAAAATGGCGGGACGGTTTTGATACTGTCCCGTCTTTTTTGTTGCCCGTTTCCCGACGGATGTCAAACGTGGAAGCTTTCGCCGCAGCCGCATGAATCTTTGACGTTGGGGTTTTCGAATTTGAAACCTTCCTGCAAACCTTCTTTGGTGTAGTCCATTTGCGTGCCGTCGAGATACACCAGGCTTTTGGGGTCGATGTAGACTTTTGCGCCGTTTTGTTCGAATACCAAGTCTTCGGGGTCGGCTTCATCGACAAATTCGAGATTATAAGCCATACCGGAGCAGCCGCTGGTTTTCACGCCCAAGCGAACGCCTAAGCCTTTGCCGCGTTTTTCAAGGAAGTTTTTGATGTGGTTGGCGGCGTTTTCTGTGATGGTAATCATGTTTTTCCTTTGTTTTCGAGTGGAAGCGGGTTTCAGACGGCCTGATTTACTTTGAACGGCCGTCTGAAAGGTTTTGGCGTGCCCATTGGATTGCGGCGTTTACGGCGGCTTTGGCCTGCGGGCTGTTTTTCCAGCAGGTTGAGCCGGTCAGTGCCGCGCCGTGTTGTAAAACGGTATCTGCATCGGCTGCCACAAGTTTGGCTACATCATCCAAGCCCATTTGCCGCAACCGCTGCAATACGGTTTTGCCTATGCCTTTGACGGCAAGCAGCGATTGGGTTTGTTCTTCGGTAAAGGGCATGAATTTCTTTCTTTGCCGTGCGGTTGTCGCCGTGGTCTCTTGATGGTTTGCCGGCCTGTCTCGTGTGGGGGGCAGGCTGTTTGGGCGCGGCATTTTGTTTTTCAGACGGCCTTTCGGATAGCAGGCCGTCTGAAAACGGCATCAGGCCGTTTCACGTTTTTTGCGGTAGTCGGACACGGCGGCTTTAACTGCGTCTTCGGCCAAAATTGAACAGTGGATTTTTACCGGCGGCAATTCCAATTCTTCGGCGATTTCGCTGTTTTTAATTGCCATGGCTTCATCCAAACTCTTGCCTTTCAGCAATTCGGTAACAAGCGAAGACGAAGCGATGGCGGAACCGCACCCGTAAGTTTTAAATTTCGCATCTTCGATGATGCCCTCGTCGTTCACTTTGATTTGCAGGCGCATCACGTCGCCGCAGGCCGGTGCGCCGACCATGCCGGTGCCGACAGACTCGTCGTCTTTGTCGAATGTGCCGACGTTGCGGGGGTTTTCGTAGTGGTCGATTACTTTATCGCTGTATGCCATGGTGTGGTTTCCTTTATGTTTTTTGATGGTTGAAAATGGTTTGTTTGCCGATTTCAGACGGCCTGAAATTTAGATTTTGCACGCGCCGCCTTCGCAGCCGTCGTCGTTTTCCGAATCGACGCCCCCTTCTACGGTAACGCCGTCAAAATCTTCGAGCAGGTTGTCGAGATTATCGAGGTCAAGTTCTTGTTCGTTCATGGTTTTGTATCCTTGATTTTAATGTGGTGGCTTTTAGGTCGTCTGAAAAGGTCTTTTTGAGGTTTCAGACGACCTTTTTTATTTATTAGGTAGGTTGGGTTGTTAAACCCGACATTTCGGGCGGATTGATAGGCTTGTTGGGTTTCCAACCTAACCTACGCTTGCTTTTTAATGTATATATTTGACAGATTAAATTGCTAAATCCAACATTATAGGTTTTTCGTATTTTTAAACTAGCCTACTTATTCCCTATTACCTATTATTGGATGGTCTTCAATAATCAACCAACCCAAACTACCTACACCATTATTAATAATATCTAAGTGATGTCCGCCTTCATACACATGGACATTTTTCTTAGAAAACAGTTTGGGTTGCAACTTTCTTAACACGGATAGAGCAAATTCAATATCCTGTTTCAGCTTGTCGAGCTCCTGTGAGTAATCCAAATCAAATTGATCAACCATCTCACCATAAATAATACGTTTTTCATTACTTGATAACTTTAGTACTTTAATTTTCATTATTTGCTCCTTTAATCTTAATGCGCTGCCCATTCAATCGAGTTCAAGTCAATCCCGTCTTTGAACATTTCCCACAGCGGCGACAGTTCGCGCAGTTTGCCGATTTTGGATTTGATCAGTTCGGCGGCGAATTTGACTTCTTCTTCGGTAGTCATGCGGCCGAAGGTGATGCGCAGGGATGAGTGCGCCAATTCGTCGTTGCGGCCGAGCGCGCGCAGGACGTAGCTTGGCTCAAGGCTGGCAGAAGTACAGGCGGAACCGCTGGATACGGCGAGTTCTTTCACCGCCATAATCAGGCTTTCGCCTTCGACGAAGTTGAAGCTGACGTTCAGGTTGTTCGGGGCGCGGTGTTCGAGGTCGCCGTTGATATAGACTTCTTCGATGCCTTCGATGCCTTTAAGGAAGATGTCGCGCAGTTTACGGTAGTGCGCCATGTCTTGCTCGAGTTCTTCTTTGGCGATACGGAAGGCTTCGCCCATGCCGACGATTTGGTGGGTCGGCAGTGTGCCGCTGCGGAAACCGCGCTCGTGACCGCCGCCGTGCATTTGGGCTTCGAGGCGGACGCGGGGTTTGCGGCGGACATACAGTGCGCCGATGCCTTTGGGGCCGTACACTTTATGACCGGACATGGACAGCAGGTCGATTTTGGCGGCTTCAACGTCAACAGGCACTTTGCCGCAGGCTTGGGCGGCATCGACGTGGAAGATGATTTTGCGTTCACGGCAGATTGCGCCGATGGCGGGAATGTCTTGTACCACGCCGATTTCGTTGTTCACCCACATTACGGAAATCAGGATGGTGTCGTCGCGGATGGCGGCTTTGAGTTCTTCCAAATCAATCAAACCGTTTTCCTGCACGCCGAGATAGGTTACTTCGAAACCTTGGCGTTCGAGTTCGCGCATGGTGTCGAGTACGGCTTTGTGTTCGGTTTTGACGGTGATGAGGTGTTTGCCTTTGGTTTTGTAAAAGTTTGCCGCGCCTTTGATGGCGAGGTTGTCGGACTCGGTCGCGCCACTGGTGAAAACGATTTCTTTGGCATCGGCGTTAATCAGGGCGGCGATGTCGGCGCGGGCTTTTTCGACGGCTTCTTCCGCTGTCCAGCCGAATGCGTGGCTGCTGGAAGCGGGGTTGCCAAAGGTTTCGGTCAGGTAGGGAATCATTTTTTCGGCCACACGTTTGTCAACGGGGGTGGTGGCGGCGTAGTCGAGGTAGATGGGGGTTTTGACGGTCATGGTGTGTTCTTTCTTACTGTTGTTTGTCAGTTGATATGGGTCAGATGAACGATTTTGTTCGAGTGGTGGTCTTTTTGATTGAGTACGGTTTGCAGGGTTACGCTGCTGAGGTATTGGTTGATGGTGCGGTTTAGGTTTTCCCACAGGTCGTGGGTCAGGCAGGGAGCACCGTTGTGGCAGTTGGCTTTGCTGCTGCACAGGGTTGCATCCAGCCTGTCTTCGGCGGCGGTGATGATTTGGGCAATGCTGATTTCGTCGGCCGCTGCAGCTAATACATAGCCGCCGCCCGGCCCGCGTATGCTGTCCACCAGTTTGGCCCGGCGGAGTTTGCCAAACAGCTGTTCCAAATAGGATAGTGAGATGTTTTGACGTTCGCTGATGTCGTTTAGTTTGACCGCGCCGTTTTGGGCATTCATGGCCAAATCGAGCATGGCGGTTACGGCGAAGCGTCCTTTGGTAGTCAGTCGCATGGTGGTTGGTGTTGTTATGGTTTCGGGGCGGATTTTGCGATAGTTGAGTGAATTAGTCAAGTATTTGCGCTTTATTTGACGACAGTCAATTCGAATAAAATTTAAAATGATATGTATTTTGCAAATAATGAAAATTTGCGTTAAAGTGCGGCATTTTACCGCAGCAGGGAGGCCGTCTGAAAACGGGGCTTGCGGCGGTTGGATTTAAGCCGATAAGAAGGAAGGAAAATATGCGTGATTTAAGCAAAATGACTTGTATTGAGGATTTACGCCGTGTGGCGAAATTCAAAATGCCGAAGATGTTTTACGACTACATTGATTCTGGCTCGTGGACACAAACCACTTACCGTGCCAATACCGCCGATTTTATCCCGATTCAGTTTCGGCAGAAGGTTTTGGTGGATATGGAGGGGCGTTCTTTGGCGGCCAAGATGATCGGGCAGGATGTCAAAATGCCGCTGGCCATCGCGCCGACGGGTTTTACCGGTATGGCTTGGGCGGACGGCGAAATCCATGCGGCACGGGCGGCGGAGAAATTCGGCGTGCCGTTTTCATTGTCCACGATGTCGATTTGTTCGATTGAAGATGTGGCTGAAAACACTTCCGCGCCGTTTTGGTTTCAGCTTTATGTGATGCGCGACCGCGAATTTATGGAAAATCTGATTAAGCGGGCGCAGGCGGCAAAATGTTCGGCGTTGATTCTGACTGCGGACTTGCAGGTTTTGGGGCAACGCCATAAGGATATTAAAAACGGTTTGTCCGCGCCGCCCAAACCGACGTTGTTGAACTGCATCAATCTGGCGATGAAATGGGAATGGTGCTGGAATATGTTGCATACCGAGCGGAGAACTTTCCGCAATATCGTCGGCCATGCGAAAAACGTCGGCGATTTGTCTTCGCTGTCTTCATGGACTTCCGAACAGTTCGACCCGCGCCTGAGCTGGGATGATGTTGCCCGAATTAAGGATTTGTGGGGCGGCAAGCTGATTATCAAAGGGATTATGGAACCTGAAGATGCGGAGTTGGCGGTCAAACACGGGGCGGATGCGATTGTGGTGTCCAATCACGGCGGCCGCCAGTTGGACGGTGCACCTTCGTCTATTCATGCATTGCCTGATATCGTACAGGCGGTTGGCAGCCGGACCGAAGTGTGGCTGGACAGCGGCATCCGCAGCGGGCAGGATATGCTGAAGGCTTGGGCGATGGGCGCGCGCGGCTTTATGACGGGCAGGGCGTTTTTATACGGACTGGGTGCGTACGGCGAGGATGGCGTGCGCCGCGCTTTGGAGATTATGTATAACGAAATGGATATTACGATGGCGTTTACCGGCCACCGCAATCTGCATGATGTGGATAAAAATATATTGGTGGAAGGCACTTATCCGCAGCCTGCGCGCTGATTGCCTGTGTTATTGTGGCGATTTCGCAGGATTTTCCGCAAATAGAGTGTGCCGCATTCGCAGAATGATGAGGGTTGCGGCAGTTGCGGATAGCCGATATTGACTGTTCAGGCCGTCTGAAAGTTTTTTCAGACGGCCTGATTTTTCTCTTCTTCCTGTTTCAACAGCTGCTCATATTCGACGGCGCAGGGCGGTTTTCCCAGTCCGGCGAGTACGTACAAATGGGCGGCGGCAGCGGTGGCCAGCGAGGGCGGGTGATAGCCGCCTTCGAGGACGGAAACGATTTTGCCGCCGCATTGCGGGGCGGTTTGCATGATTTTATGCGTCAGCCAGGCGTAGTCGGCTTCGTGCAGGCGCGTATCGCCGAGAGGATCGTCGCGGTGTGCGTCGAAACCGGCGGAGAGCAGGATCAGTTGCGGTTTGAAGGCGCGCAGGCGCGGCAGCCATTCGTTACGGACGGTATGGCGGAATTCGCGGCTGCCGCAGCGTTCGGACAGGGCTGCATTGAAACAGTTGCCGTTCTGCGGCAAGGGATGGTTGTCGTAGGGATACAGCCTGTTTTGACTCAAGCCCAGCAGCAGGATGTTGGGTTGTCCGTGCAGGATTTCTTCGCTGCCGTCTCCTCTGTGCACATCGAAATCGAGTACGGCAACCCGTTGCAGGCGGTGCCGCGAAACGGCGTGCATGGCGGCGACGGCTGTGTGGTTGATGAGGCAGAAGCTGCCGCTTTGTTTGCTTTTGGCATGATGTCCGGGCGGGCGGGTGGCACAAAAGGCGTTGCGTATTTTGCCGGCCAGGACGAAATCGACGGCTTTAACCACGGTGCCTGCGGCGATTCTGGCGGCTTCCAATGCGTTGTCGGTTAAAACGGTGTCGTCGTCGATGCGGCGTATTTTGCCTGTCTGAGGCTGCATGCCTTCCAGCCGGAAGAGGTAGCTGCGCGAGTGGGCGAGTGCGATTTGACTGTCGGTTGCCTCTTTTCCCTGAATCTGCAACAGGTGCGGCCAGATGCCCTGACGGCGCAGTTCGGCCTCGACGGCGGCCACGCGTTCGGGGCTGTCGGGGTGTTTCGGCGGCCGGTAGGCATGCATCGTCGGGTGGTCAAACCAGCCGAGGCGCAAAGGGTGGCCGAACAGGCGGCGCAACCGCTGGGGAAGGGGTAGCATGATTTATTTTCGGCAGTCTGGTCGGAAAAGGAGGTATGACGGTTGGTCCGTCTGAAAAAAGAAGCCGGATTGTAATCAAATTAGAGTAGTTTGTCAGATTTGGGGCGCGGATAAGGATAGGCCGTCTGAAAGCGGTATCGGGTTGAAACGAGGCAAACCCGCAGGATATTTATCTGCGGGTTTGTCGTCCTGCATCGGCAGGGATTGAATCCTTGAAGGTTGGCGCAGTTGTGTTGCTTCGCGTTTTCAGACGGCCTTCGGCGATATTAGGCGGATGCCGCGTTTTGTTCCACTTCTTTGCGCAGTTCGCGGCGCAGGATTTTGCCGACGTTGGATTTGGGCAGTTCGTCGCGGAATTCGATGTCTTTGGGCACTTTATAGGCGGTCAGCTCGGTGCGGCAGAAGGCGATGAGCTCTTCCGCGGTCAGCGATTCGTCTTTTTTGACGATAAACAGTTTCAATGCTTCGCCGGTTTTCGGGCTGGAAACGCCGATGCAGGCGGCTTCTAAAACTTTCGGGTGCGAGGCGGCAACGTCTTCGACTTCGTTCGGGTAAACGTTGAAGCCCGAAACGACAATCAGGTCTTTTTTACGGTCGACCAGCTTGAACCAGCCTTTTTCGTCCATAACGGCGATGTCGCCTGTGGCAAGGAAACCGCGCTCATCCAGTACTTTGGCGGTTTCTTCGGGACGGTTCCAATAGCCTTGCATCACTTGCGGGCCGCGTATCCACATTTCGCCCGGTTGCCCTTGTGCGACTTCATTGCCGTCGGCGTCGCGCAGTTCGATTTCGGTCGAAGGTATCGGCAGGCCGATGCCGCCGCTGTATGTTTCGATATTCAGCGGGTTGCAGCACACCCCCGGACTGGCTTCGGTCAGGCCGTAGGCTTCGACGATGGGTGTGCCGGTAATGTCTTTCCATTTTTCGGCAACGGCTTTCTGGGTGGCCATGCCGCCGCCGAGGGTGAGTTTGAGCGAGCTGAAATCGACGGTGGCGAAGTCGGGCTGGTTCAC
Organism: Neisseria sp. HMSC31F04; assembly: GCF_001807735.1. NCBI lineage: Bacteria > Pseudomonadati > Pseudomonadota > Betaproteobacteria > Neisseriales > Neisseriaceae > Neisseria > Neisseria sp. HMSC31F04. The sequence continues at coordinate 10,259 of NZ_KV790784.1, forward strand.
CATGCCGTTAAACAGGGTGTTGACGCCGACAAAGACGCTGACGCGCTCTTTTTTCATGTCGCCGATAAAGCTTTTCATGTCGCGCGGGTTGGTAATCAGAATGATTTTGGAACCGGCCTGGGTAAAAATCATCAGGTTTACGGTCAGCGCGAAGATGTGGTAGAGCGGCAGCGCGGCGATGACGGTTTCTTTGCCGGGCCGGAGCAAATTGACAATCCATTCGGCCGCCTGCTGCATATTGGCGCAGATATTGCCGTGGCTGAGGACGGCGCCTTTTGCCACACCGGTCGTGCCGCCCGTGTATTGCAGCAGCGCGGTGTCTTCGCGGGTCAGGGTAACGGGGCGGAAGGTGTGTGCCGCGCCTTCTTTCAAGGCCGTCTGAAAAGGGATGGTGTCGGAAATGCGGTATTCGGGCACCATTTTTTTCACTTTGCGCAGGACGAAATTCATCAGCGTGCCTTTGAAGAAGCCGAACATTTCTCCGACGGAGGCGACGATGACGTGTTTGATTTGCGTGCGCGGCAGCACCAGCTCCAGCGTGTTGGCAAAATTTTCCAAAACGATGATGGTGGTCGCGCCGCTGTCTTTCAACTGATGCTCCAGCTCGCGCGGGGTGTAGAGCGGATTGGTGTTCACCACCACCAGCCCCGCCTGCAGGATGCCGAAAAGCGCAATCGGGTATTGCAACAGGTTGGGCAGCATAATCGCCACGCGCTCGCCGCGCGGCAGCTTCAGGACGTTTTGCAGATAGGAGGCGAAGTCTTCCGCCAGCTTGCCGACTTCGGCGTAAGTGAGCGTTTTGCCCATGTTTTGAAACGCTGGTTGATGCGCGAATTTTTCCACGCTTTGACGGAATACGTCGGGGATGGATTGGTAGAGTGTCTCGTCGATTTCGGCTTTTACGCCTTTTTCATAGCTGTCGAGCCAGGGCTTTTCCATAATGTTCGCTTTCTAGGTTGAGGCCGTCTGAAACGTTTTGGCGAAATGCGCCAATCGGTTTTCAGACGGCCTGATGTTTTATCGAGTGATGATGACGGGCTTGTCTGTGGACATGATAATGCCGCCGCCCAAGCAGACATCGCCGTCGTACAGCACGGCGGATTGACCGGGCGTTACCGCCCATTGCGGTTCGTCGAACACCAGCTCGACCGTTTCATCATCGAGATAACGTAACTCACACGGCGCGTCCGCCATGCGGTAGCGGGTTTTGCAGGTGTAGCGCCCTTCTTTCGGGCGTTCGGGCAGCGTGAAACTCAAATCGTTCATAACAAGGCTGCGGGTATAGAGCAGCGGATGGTCATGACCTTGTACGACGATGAGTTCGTTTTTCGTCAAATCTTTAGCGGCGACAAACCACGGTTCGCCTGCGCCGCCGATGCCCAATCCTTTGCGCTGTCCGAGCGTGTAGAACATCAGCCCGACGTGTTCGCCGACGGTTTTTCCTTCGGGCGTTACCATTTTGCCGTTGTTGGTCGGCAGGTATTTTTGCAAAAACTCGCGGAACGGACGCTCGCCGATGAAGCAGATGCCGGTACTGTCTTTTTTGGCGGCAGTCGGCAAATTGAATTCGGCGGCAAGGCGGCGGACTTCAGGTTTTTCCAAATCGCCCAACGGGAAAATCGCGCGCTCGAGTTGGAAAGGCTTGAGGCGGTAGAGGAAATAGCTTTGGTCTTTGTTTTGGTCCAAACCTTTGAGCAGATAATGCACGCCGTTGCGGACTTCTTTGCGTGCATAGTGGCCGGTGGCAATGGTATCCGCGCCCTGCTCTATGGCATAGTCCAAAAAGCATTTGAATTTGATTTCCGCGTTGCACAACACATCCGGATTCGGCGTGCGTCCCGCGCTATATTCTTTGAGGAAATAAGCGAATACGTTGTCTTTGTATTGGGCGGCGAAATTGACGATGTCGATGTCTATGCCGATGATGTCAGCGACGGCGATAGCATCAAATGAGTCTTGCTTAATGCTGCAATATTCGTCATTATCGTCGTCCTCCCAGTTTTGCATAAATACACCGCGCACTTGATGACCCTGCTGCTTGAGCAGGGCGGCGGTTACGGAGGAATCGACACCGCCGGAGAGTCCGACGATGATGTTTTGCTGTGTGTGGTCGATGTTCATGCCTGGGAGGTGGAAATGAGATGAGGATAAGGGGTTTGCAAATTGCTAATTGCGCCAGATTTTATATTTTCAGACGGCCTTTGTATAGCAGGCCGTCTGAAAATATAAAATCTATGCTTGTTTCAATGCAAATTTAAGGATACAATCGCGCCCTTATTTGTTTTGTTCTAGCCGGGTCTGTAGCTCAGGGGTTAGAGCAGGGGACTCATAATCCCTTGGTCGTGGGTTCGAACCCCACCGGACCCACCATATCTAAGCCGCATGGAATATAGGTTCCGGCGGTTTTTTTGTGTCTGAACAATTGGTTTGGCGGATGTCGGCATGATGCAAAGCGGGCCTGATCGGACTGTTTCCATCTGTCGTATCTTATGAAGCGGCCTGCGAAAAACTGCGCTGATTCTTGAGAAAATCCGTTTTGTTTTTTGTTGCACTATCTGCAATCTTTTTTCACTTTTTTATTTACCAATTGCATATGGCCAGCTCGCCGTCTTTGCCCGGCATCACGATTTGCCCGGTACATTGCCCGACAACCAGCGCCTCATGCTCGGCGGCAGTGAGGGCGGCCGCGCCTTCCGGCGGCGTGCCGTCGGTGTGCAAAAATCCGTTTTGGTAGTAATACACAGTCATGATTCAGCTCCTTTATTTCCAACGCCCGATAGCGACAAAATTAACCGTCACATCCGGGGTGTTATAGACCGGCTCGTGCAACCAGTAGTGCACGGCCGACCGGTTGCTCTGCCTGTTGTCAATCGTTACCCAAATATCGCGCACGTTGCCTTCCGGTGCAGACAGGGTGGCGACCACCACCGGGGCGGTGACAAAGGCCAGCGGCCACGTCAGCACCCGGGCGGCCTGGCTGTTATTGTGGTTTTGGATGCGTACCGTGCCGGATTCGATTTGCGTACCGTCCGGCAGCTTGCAAATGTCAAATGTGCCGATTTTTTGGTGCACGGTGAGCGCGGCCACTGCCTCGGCAAAGTCGCTGATTTCGGCGGCGCGGTGGGTGTGCCCCTTGTCGGACTTGTTTTGCAACTGTGCAGCCAATGTAGAGGCATCCAGCACGCCGGCGTTGGTAACCTTGCCGTACCCCACTGCTCCATCACCAGCACACTGCGCATCGCCGCCTGATTACTCACTTTGTCGGTTGCGATAATTTCAATTTCTGTATTCATTTTTTATCTCCAAAGTTTCCGACGTCGGAAACTTTCAGAATCCGTTAATCCATATCGACTCGCTTGCCGATTTCGGCAATCTTGCTTTGCAGTCGTTCATGCTGCTGCCTGAACCGCTCGGCGATTTGCAGGGTTTTGATACCGTAGGCGTAGTTGCCGTTTTCAAGCCTGATGACCAAACCGGAGGCAACCAAATCATCAATATCCCTGCTGACTTGCGATGGCGTCAGCCCCAGTCCGGCCGATAAATCCTTATTGCTCAGACCGATAATCGGATGCTCATCAAGCGCAATAAAGACCCTCAATAGCCGTTGTACCCTTTTACTTTCTGCCATCCGCATCCTCCTTATTTCAGTCCCAGTTTCTTGGCAATTTCGTGCCCCTTGCCGTAGTTGCCTTTGCGTTGTCCGCCGACCACCAGATACACATCGCGCGGCTTAAAGCCGTTGTCTCTTGCCCACTGCGCCAGCGTTTGGCCGTTTTTGGCAAAATTTTCTTTTAATTTTTCGATAGTTATAGCCATAGATAGCCCTTTTCCATTGTGATAAAATAGTGAACTGTTTATGCACTAGAAATTAACTAGTGCATTACTGATGCGTGAATTATGAGAAAAATTTTTCTCTTTTTCAAGGATTAAATGTGGAAAATTATTATCTTTTTGGTAACCGATTGAAAGAAGAAAGAAAAAACTTGGGACTAAACCAAGCTGAAATAGCTAAAAAATGTGGTGTTTCTCGTGAAATGTGGGGAAAGTGGGAGCGAGGTGAGAATAAACCTTCAAGCGAAAAACTTTTCTCTTTTGAGCAGATTGGCATAGACGTTCAATACGTCATGCATGGCAGGCGCGGAGAAACAGCCACCATGCCGTCTGAATCCTTGAGTGCCGAAGAACAAGAGCTGCTTACCCTGTTCCGCGAAGCGGCAGCTGCCGACCGTGAAATGATTCTGATGGTTGCGCGCAGGGCAGAGAAAAAAGCCCAAACTGCGCTTGGTAAAGTGAGTAATGGATAAAATGGATCAATTCGAATTGTGCCAAAAAGAACATGTCAATCCATTTGCCTTGTCAAAGCAATATCTATTGGTTGTAACATTCGTCAAATCCAGCAGTAAAAATTTTCAGGCAGCATTACTTTGGGCAAGAAGTGCCAAATTATTTGAGAATCTTGAGATTGGAAAAGAAACCATCTATTGCTGCGCTTTCGATAAAACAGCAGAACAGGCTGGGATGGCCGGGGTATTTTTGAATTATATTGAAAATTGGAATGGCAAACAGATTTACATTAATGGCCGAATCCATAGTGGCAGTATTTATGATTTGTTAGGGGTTTTAGACTGCTATCAAAAATCACAGTCCTGTCCCAACCCTAAAAGCCACTGTTGCTTTGTTTCAGACGACATTTTTCTATGGCATGGATCAAGACCAACGTTTGAAATCAGTCTTGATCTAACTGGAAAGAAAAAAGAAACATCCTCTGCAAAGAAATTTGTGATGCCTTGTATTAATTTCCGTCACCATAGGATTGAAAAAGAAACCTACTTAGGAAATTGGAATGAACAAATTGCCGCATTGGCAGTAAAACAAAATATAGATTGGTGTCCAAGTTTTGATATTGAGAATTTTAGACAGTATGAATAATTACTATCTATATAGGAATTGCAGCAGCGATGTGTTATGGGTCAAACCGTATCCAACGCCAAATCGATGGCAGCCTGCTCTTGATTTCCGACAACGCAACCTATCCGTCTATGCCCTTGGCACTGGCGGAACACCCCGATATTCAAATCATCGGACAGGTAGTGCAGGTATCGAAAGATTTGAATTGATGCCGTCTGAATTTATTTTTCGACACAGATATTAAAAGAGAAAGGACTGTACAAATGGCAAAAAAAACTACTAAAACCATTCATTATTTACGTGCACAGGCAGATCATGATCTATTCGATTTGGAAGCGGCGTTAAGAACGGTTTTGTCAGCTGCTCCTACTGTTCAAGATACACAAATTGAACAATACAATCAGCTTACCCAAATCATGCATAGAACTCTGGATCCTAAAGATGCAAAAGGCAATTCAATTGGTGGATTACTGATACACATTGGCAGCGGTACAAAAGACGAACATATCCGCACTATGAGCAATAAACCTGTACAGCAAGATGATCATGGTGGAACACAAGCTCCTCCAAGTGGATATTCCTTTTTGCGTAAAGAGGCTTTTTTGTATATTGTTGGGCACCATGTAATTTTTTGCGGACATGGTTTTTTGTCAGCATCAACGGTTGCTTCTTATTTAAGTTTACTAAGCAATAAATTGAGAGAGAGCAATCCGAATATTGTTCTCTTTAATATTGAATTCAAAGCAGTAGGAAATTGCGATAAGTTGTCATTGATACAACAACATGGAGTGAAAAGCATTACTTTAGATGCTTCGGCATATCAATTATCCAGAGATAGACTGTATCAAAATAGCCGTTCAACCATTGCCAAAGCATTAGGGAAGGTCGGTAGTGTATTTACAAGCGAATTGAGTGATGAGGAATTGGAAGCACAATCCGAAATTCATATCAATTTAGAAGTCTTACTAAATGGTAATTCGAGAGCCAGCATCGAAGCACAATCTTTAATGCAGGAACAGGCAGAGGAAATTATTGATGATGAAACAGTTAATCAAGGATTTTCTATTACCACGCAACAAGGTGAAGTGATTAAGCCTTCTGATGTAAAACTGTCTAAATCTGTTAGAATTGGTCGATACGATGAAGCTAACTCGTTACTTCCTGACTCAGCATTTACAGCAATCAGTGAATATTTTCTAGAACTCCAAAGCAGAAACTTAACTGAACAATGAAAAAATACCTGCCCTTACTACGTTTTGTGTTGATTGCTTGTATATCAGCATTTTTAGCATGGAAAGGGCAACCTTTTGTTCATGGGAACGAGAAGGCCGTTGATTTAATTATTAACGTATTTGCAATCTTAGCCGGTTTTTTAATTGCCATTATGACATTGTTTAGTGATATGAGGTTTGATGAAGATGCAAATTGGCGACAAATTCAAATTCGTGAAGGCGTACAAGAACAACGGTATATAAAACATTCCTTACTTTTTTACACATATCTCGCCGTATTGGTTTGTGTTTTTATTGTCATCTTGTTTGCTCATAAAGAAGAATACAAAAATGGACCAGCCATTTTTTGGCTTGAACGGAGCTATTTATTTTTAGCCTGTATTTCCATTTTTTATTCTGTATTCTTACCTGGGAATTTAATTAAAAGCCGAAAAGAAGAGTTTAAAAAACTCATGGAAAAGAAGAAACCCAAAATCTAGAACAGGTTTTAACCTCCATTAAAAGCCCCCTCAGACGGCCTTTCCTACAATCCCTGTATTGATTTCCAACTCAATACAGGGATTTTTCCATGTCAGACAAATTCAACCAATTCATCGAACGCGTCCTCAGCCATGAGGGCAAGTATGTTAACCACCCTCAAGACCCCGGCGGCGAAACCAACTGGGGCATCACCAAGCGTACCGCAATGGCAAATGGCTTTAACGGTTCCATGCGCGCCATGACGCGCGAGCAGGCCGTCAGCATTTACCGCAAGGCATTTTGGGAGCGTTACCATGCCGACCAAATGCCCGAAGCGGTTGCTTTCCAATTCTTCGATGCCTGCATCAACCACGGCTACGGCAATGCCGCCCGTATGCTGCAACGCGCCGCAGGCGTGCCGGACGACGGCGTTATCGGCGAAATCAGCCTCAACGCCATCAATTCCCTTCCCGAAAACGACCTTTTATTACGGTTCAACGCCGAGCGTCTGGTCTTTTATGCCCTGATTAAGCGCGGCCTGTCAGTCATTCCGCAAGTAGCGGAAATCAAGCGGCGCGAAGGAGGCGGAAATGTGGACGGTGATTAAGGCATGGCCGGCCGCATTGCTCGCCGCCGTATTACTGGGCGGCACATATGGTGCAGGCTACGTCCGTGCCAAACATACCTGCACGGCGGAGACGACGCAGATGCAGCTGATCCATACGGCGCAACGTTTGGCTGCCGAGCAGGCATACGGCGAGAAGCTGGCTGCAGCGGCGGCTGAAAAGCAACATTGGTATGACTTATCGCAACGACAAAGCAAAGAGTTGGCCGAGGCACAGGCCGAATTGGAGAAATCCCGCAACACCTTACAGGAGCAAACCCGTGCAGCAGTGGATAAAGACGGCAGCAGCTTTAACGGTATCGGCCCTAACAGCCTGCACCTCTACAAACGCGCCTTCGGATACACCGATTAAAACCGTGGAGGCGGCTGTTTTGCCGCCCGTATCTTCCGGGCTGCTGGTCAAATACGAACGCCCCGAACGTCCGACCGGCGGCTCACCCGAACAACTTTTAAACCACGTTATCCGCTATGGCGAATACTGCCAAAAGCTGGAAGTGCAAATCTCCGGCTGGCAGGCGTGGTATTCGAAAGGCCGTCTGAAAGATGACTGATTTTGCCGACCAAGCCGCCGAATACGAAGCCGTCTTTTTGAGCGAGGCTTTATCCAAACATCAAACCAAACCTCAACATTCCGTCAGCCTGAGCCACTGTGAAGATTGCGGCAGCCCGATACCTGAAGCCAGGTAAAAAGCCGTCCAAGGCTGTACGCGCTGTGTGTTGTGTCAAGAATATTACGAGAGGGGTTATCCCTAATGGAAAAAACGTTTATCCACATCGAATTTTGGCAGTTGGTCGGATTCCTCCTGTCCTTCCTCGGCATCTGTTTTATCTTCGGCAAAATGCTGCTGGCTCAATTCCGCGAGCAGCAGGACGAACGCCAAAAACAGCAGGAACGCCTACAGGGTAAAGTCGAAATCATGGAAAACAAACTGGCGGAATTCAACGCCGGTCTGCCCCTGACCTATGTTTTGAGGGAAGACTACATCCGCAATCAGGTCGTCCTCGAAGCCAAGCTCGACAACGTCGCCGAAAAACTCACCGAAATATACAAGATGGAAAGCGTAAAGAAATGATTAGCCAAGAATTGATTGCCAAACAACGCCGCGAGGGGATGCGTTGGAACATCATCAACACCCTTAATAAAGCCCGCCCGCACACCACCAGCGAGACCTTCCTACTGGACATCATGAATGCGATTTACCCGCAGACCACCGCCACCGAACTGCGCCAGCAGCTCGACTACCTTGCCGACCGCAAAATGGTCGAGCTGAATAAAGCACCGCACGGCTTGTGGTTTAAAGAGTACATATCATGGGTGAGAGCCGCGTTCAAGCCAGACCGACTCTTGAGTCCGTCACCGTCGATATAGGTTCAAACCCTTATACCGGGGAGGCACGCTATGCCCGGCGCACCGGCATCCGCATCAACAACAAATTTATCGCCCCCAATGCGGGCTTCAATGCTAACCAAGGCAAATCCATGTTGTCCCGCATGGCGCAAATTGCCGTGGAAAAGGCGCAGGCAACCCATCCGGATATCGCCCGGATTGCCATCAAAACCATGATGGCTAACCAGAAATTCAAAAACGCCCTAACCCCCGAATCGTTGGCATGGGTGCGCGAATTATTGAGGGGCTGACCATGCTTGAAATTAAATTAGACGCAGACCAGCTCGACCACGGCTTGAATACGCTGCTCAAAAACGCCACCGACACCCGCGCCATGATGCGGGGCATCGCCACCGAGTTGCTGTCTATGACCGAAGAAAACTTCGAATCCGAAGGTTGGGGCGGACAGCGGTGGAAACAAAGCCGGCGCGCCGCAGATGAAGGAGGCAAGACCCTGCAAAAAAGCGGGCAACTCGCCGCCAGCCTGACCACACAGGTCGACAGCAACTATGCCCGCATCGGCAGCAACAAAAAATATGCCGCCATCCACCACCTCGGCGGTCAAGCAGGCCGCGGCCACAAAACCAACCTCCCAGCACGCCCCTATCTCCCCATCAACGGCAACAACCAACTCCAACCCGATGCCGAACGCAGAATCCTCGACATCGCCATCACCGCCCTCAAAAAAGGACTCTGACAATAAAAAAACGGACGATAAAATGTCGTCCGTTTCTTGTTGCACTATTTGCAACTCCATTTCACTTTTTCCATCCCGCCCCATCCCCCATCATCCCACTTCTTCCCATTTATCTCATCATACCTATATATTTATCTCATTGGGTTTCAATCTTAAATGGGTCGGAATGGGCCGGTCGGCTGCTATTGGGTGTGAAATTCGAATGACGTTAAAAAATCGCTGCAAGCCTTCATGGATAGGGTTTGCAGCGATTTTGTCCAACCAGACGGATTTAAAATCTTAGCCGAGCTTTTCAGACGGCCTTATTTCTTCAATTCCGCCAAAATCTCGTCAACGGTTTTCTTCGCGTCGCCGAAGCACATCACGCTGTTTTCGTTGAAGAACAGAGGGTTTTGTACGCCTGCGTAGCCGGTGTTCATCGAGCGTTTGAAGACGACGACTTCTTTTGCCTTCCACACTTCCAACACGGGCATGCCGGCAATCGGGCTGTTCGGGTCGGTTTGGGCGGCGGGGTTGACGGTGTCGTTCGCGCCGATGACCAGCACTACATCGGTTTCAGGGAAGTCGTCGTTAATTTCGTCCATCTCCAAAACGATGTCGTAGGGGACTTTGGCTTCGGCGAGCAGTACGTTCATATGACCGGGCAGGCGGCCGGCGACGGGGTGGATGCCGAAGCGTACTTCGGCGCCGTTTTTACGCAAAAGCTCGGTGATTTCGGCAACGGGGTATTGCGCCTGCGCCACTGCCATGCCGTAGCCCGGGGTGATGATGACGCTGCTTGCGTTGCGCAGCATTTCGGCGACTTCGGCGGGTTTGGCTTCGCGGTATTCGCCGACTTCTTCGCTGCCTGAGGCTGCGGCGGAACCGTCGGTACCGAAGCCGCCTGCGATGACGGAGATGAAGGAGCGGTTCATGGCTTTACACATGATGTACGACAGAATCGCGCCGCTGGAGCCGACTAGTGCGCCGGTTACGATGAGCAGGTCGTTGGAGAGCATGAAGCCTGCCGCTGCTGCCGCCCAGCCGGAGTAGGAGTTCAGCATGGACACGACCACGGGCATATCTGCGCCGCCGATAGAGGCGACCAAGTGCCAGCCGAATGCGAGGGCGATCAGGGTCATCAGAATCAGGATGATGCCGCTGCCGTCAACGGATACGAACACCAGCATCAGGATAAAGGATAAAACCAATGCGGCGAGGTTGAGCTTGTGTTTGGTGGGCAGTTGTAGCGGCGCGCTGCTGATTTTGCCGTTGAGCTTGCCGAACGCGACCAGCGAGCCGGTAAAGGTTACGGCACCGATGAAGATACCCAAATAGACTTCGACCAGATGGATGGTATGCATATCGTGCGAAACGTTGCCCGGCTCGATATAGCTGTTGAAGCCGACCAAAACCGCCGCCAAGCCGACGAAGCTGTGCAGAAGTGCAATCAGTTCGGGCATTTCAGTCATTTCTACTTTTTTGGCTTTGTAGATGCCGATGGCGGCGCCGATCAGCATGGCGATGATGATCCAGCCGAGTCCGTGGGTATTTTCGGAAAACACGGTAACGAACAAGGCGACCGCCATCCCCGCTACGCCGGAATAACAGCCCTGCTTGGCGGTTTCCTGCTTGGACAGCCCCGCCAGCGAGAAGATGAACAGTATCGCGGCTACGATGTATGCCGCTGTAACGAGTCCTGAAGACATGGTGATTCTCCAATTATTTGTGAAAGTAAATGTATTTTGAAACTCGGAGGCCGTCTGAAAACTTGATTCAGACGGCTTTAACAGTCTGAAAACCCGTTTTACCCTTTCCTAAACATATTCAACATCCGGCGCGTTACGAAGAAGCCGCCGAAGATATTGATGCTGGCAATCAGGATGGCGATGAAGGCAAGCAGGGTAACGAAGCCGTTGCCTTGGCTGATTTGCAGCAGCGCACCGACAACGATGATGCCGGAGATGGCATTGGTCACGGACATCAGCGGGGTATGCAGCGAGTGGCTGACGTTCCAGACGACGTAGTAGCCGATGACGCAGGAGAGGATGAACACGATAAAGTGGTTCAAAAATGCTTCGGGTGCGACCGCGCCGACCCACAGTACCAACACGGCGGCGATGACGGCGGGCGCGAGTTTTTTCCACATGGGAACGGGTTTCGGCTCGGGCTTGGCGGCAGGCGCAGCTTTTTCAGATGGCGTTTGCTGCGGCTGGGCGGAAACCTGAATCGGCGGAGGCGGGAAGGTGATTTCGCCGTCGCGGGTAACGGTCATATTTCGGATAATCACGTCTTCGAAGTCCAGCGTGATTTCGCCGTCTTTGTTCGGGCTTAACAGCTTGGTCAGGTTCACCAAGTTGGTGGCGTAAAGCTGGGAAGACTGTCCGGCAAGGCGGTTTGCCATGTCGGTGTAGCCGATGATTTTCACGCCGTTGTCGGTTACGAACAATTCGCCCGGCTTGGTGAGTTCACAGTTGCCGCCCGTCGCCGCCGCCAAATCGACGATGACCGAGCCGGATTTCATGCTTTCCACCATTTCTTTGGTAATCAGCTTGGGCGCGGGTTTGCCCGGAATGGCGGCGGTGGTGATGATGATGTCCACTTCTTTCGCCTGCTCGGCAAAGAGCTTCATCTCGGCGGCGATAAATTCGTCGCTCATCACTTTGGCGTAGCCGTCGCCGCTGCCGCCCGATTCTTGCGGGAAGTCGAGTTTCAGGAATTTACCGCCCATCGATTCGATTTGTTCCGCCACTTCCAAGCGGGTATCGAACGCGCGCACCACTGCGCCGAGCGAGTTTGCCGTACCGATTGCCGCCAAACCCGCCACACCAGCGCCAATCACCAAAACCTGCGCAGGCGGCACTTTGCCGGCGGCAGTAATTTGACCGGTGAAGAAACGGCCGAAGGCGTTGGCGGCTTCAATTACGGCGCGGTAGCCGCTGATGTTTGCCATCGAAGATAAAGCGTCCAAGGCCTGCGCTCGGGAAATGCGGGGAACCATGTCCATCGCCAATACATTGACCTTTTTATCGGCCAGTTTTTTAACCAGTTCTTCGTTTTGGTTCGGATAAAGGAAGCCAACCAAAGTCTGACCTTCTTTCAGACGGCGGCATTCGTTGCCGTTCGGCGCGTTCAGCTTGTAAATTAGCGGGCATTTCCACACTTCGGCGGCTGCGGCAACCGTTGCCCCCGCTTCTTCATAGGCTGCATCGTCAAAACTCGCGCCCAAGCCCGCTCCGTTTTCCACCACCACGTCGAAGCCCAGCTTCTGCAATTGGGCAACGGTGGCGGGGGTGCAGGCCACACGGGTTTCACCGGTAAGGGACTCTTTTGGGATACCGATTTTCATGTATTGTTTCCTTTCAAATATTCAGGATATGGAAAGCGATAAAAGGCAATTGATGCAGTGGGATTCGCGACTGCAAGACCGCCGAAAATTAAGGCATAGCGTTTATCCGAGGATATTGATTAACTTTATAACTGAAAGCCTGAACAGGGGCAACCGCTTTGGCTGAAAAAAACGCATTTCGGCATCGTTTATTGCCGCCCGGCAGCCGCTTGCCGTACAATGTTGCCGCTTGAAGTGCAGGATTGGCAGCACTTTGTCAATTAAACGGATAAAAAAGGAAACACAATATGCGTATGCTCCACACCATGCTGCGGGTGGGCGATTTGAAAAAATCGCTCGAGTTTTATCAGGACGTATTGGGGATGCGGCTGCTGCGTCAGAAGGATTATCCCGAAGGACGGTTTACGCTGGCTTTCGTCGGCTACGGCAGCGAGGTTGAAAGTACGGTTTTGGAACTGACCCACAACTGGGATACCGAAAGCTACGATTTGGGCAATGCCTACGGCCACATCGCCATCGAGGTGGAAGATGCTTATAAAGCCTGCGACCGTGTGAAAGAGAAGGGCGGGAAAGTCGTGCGCGAAGCCGGGCCGATGATGCACGGCACGACCGTGATTGCCTTTGTGGAAGACCCCGACGGTTATAAAATCGAGTTCATCCAGAAAAATACGGGCAAAGATTCCGTACAGTATTAAAAGTTGGCAGACTCTGAAGAGAGGCCGTCTGAAAACCCGTTTTAAGGTTTTCAGACGGCCTCTTTATTTGACGGGACGGCCTGCTTATGCTTCCAGTTTTTCCAAACCGCCTAAGTAAGGACGCAGGGCGGCGGGAATGTTGATGCTGCCGTCTGCGTTTTGGTGGTTCTCCAAAACGGCCACCAAGGTACGGCCGACTGCCAGGCCGGAGCCGTTCAGGGTGTGCACCAGGCGGTTTTTGCCGTTTTCATCTTTGAAGCGGGCCTTCATGCGTCGGGCTTGGAAGTCTTCGCAGTTGGAGCAGCTTGAGATTTCGCGGTAGGTGTTTTGCGCGGGCACCCAAACTTCCAAGTCATACGTTTTGGCCGCACCGAAGCCCATGTCGCCCGTGCAGAGGGTGATGACGCGGTAGGGCAGTTCCAAGGCTTTCAGGATGTTTTCGGCGTGGCCGACCATTTCTTCCAGCGCGTCGTAAGACGTTTCGGGGCGGACGATTTGCACCATTTCCACTTTGTCGAACTGGTGTTGGCGGATCAGGCCGCGCACGTCTTTGCCGTGCGAACCGGCTTCGCTGCGGAAGCAGGGGGAATGGGCGGTCAGTTTCAGCGGCAGTTTTTCAGACGGCACGATGCTGTCGCGCACGGTGTTGGTGAGGGTAACTTCGGCGGTAGGAATCAGGTATTGCGTGGTTTTGCTTTCGTCGCCGCCTCGGGTAACGTGGAACAGGTCTTCGCCGAATTTGGGCAGTTGCCCCGTGCCGTAGAGCGTGCTGTCGTTTACGATATAGGGCGTGTAGTGTTCGGTGTAGCCGTGTTGCTGCGTGTGGGTGTCGAGCATGAATTGCGCCAGTGCGCGGTGCAGGCGGGCGATTTGGCCTTTCATGACGGTGAAGCGGGAGCCTGAGAGGGCCGCGCCGCCTTCAAAGTCCAAGCCCAAGGGTGCACCCAAATCAACGTGGTCTTTGATGTCGAAATCAAATGTGCGCGGTGTGCCGACGCGGCGTACTTCGACGTTTTCCGTTTCGTCTTTGCCGGCGGGTACGCTTTCATGCGGCAGGTTGGGGATGGCGGACAACCAGGCTTCGAGTTCTGCCTGCACGGCCTCGAGTTCGGCGGCGGCCTGTTCCAGACCGGTTTTGATTTGTGCCACGGCATTCATGGCCTGTTCGGCTTCTTCGTGTTTGCCTTGGCCTTTGAGCATACCGATTTTTTTCGATTCGCTGTTGCGCTCGGCCTGCAATTCTTCGGTTTTGACCTGAAGCTGTTTGCGTTTGTTTTCCAGGGCTTCGAAGCGGGCGATGTCGAATTGGAAACCGCGCGCGGCCAGGCGTGAGGCGACTGCGGCTGTGTCGCTGCGGAGTTGTTGGATGTCTAACATGGGATGTCCGTTGGATGGTTTGTCAAGGAATGTGCGGTATTGTAAACGATTTTACAGCGGCAAAAAACCGAAAGGCCGTCTGAAAGAAGGTTTCAGACGGCCTCTAAGACGGTTTCAGGATTTTAGCGCAGGAAGAAGTACGCCCACAGTGAAACCAGGATGATGCTGAGGATGTTGAGCAGCATACCGACCCGCAGCATGTCTTTCTGCGTGACCAGCCCCGTGCCGAACACGATGGCATTCGGCGGTGTGGCCACCGGAAGCATAAAGGCACAAGACGCGCCGATACCGATGATGAGTACCATCACTTCTTTCGGCATGCCCATTTGTTCAGCCACGCTGGCAAAAACGGGCACGAGCAAGGCGGCAGAGGCGGTGTTACTGGTAAATTCGGTCAGGAAGATGATGAAGGCGGACACGGCCAGAATCACAATAAACGGATGGGTGGCGACAAAAGCCGAAGCCATTTCGTTACCCAATGCGGCCGACGCACCCGATTTTTGCAACAGGTTGCTCAAGGCAATGCCGCCGCCGAACAGCAGCAATACGCCCCAGTCGGTATTGCGGGCAACTTCACGCCAACGCACCACACCGAAAATCACCACAGCAACGGCTGCCGTGAGGGCTACGAACGCATCCGGACTATCAATGCCGAATTGTTTTTTCAGTTTGTCGCCCATTACCCAAGCCACGGCCGCAGTGATGAAAATCAGCATGGCAATCACGCGGTGCAGTGTCCATGGAATGTCTTCTTTTTCCACTTTGACACGGTGCGACAGATTAGGCTTTAAGATGACGAACAGAGAAATCAGCATCAGCGGCAACAGTGCCAGCATCATCGGCAGGCCGAATTTCATCCAGCCGGCAAAATCTAAATTCAGGGCTTTGGCGGCGATGGCATTTGGCGGAGAGCCGACCACGGTACCCAAACCGCCGATGCTGGCGCAATAAGCAATGCCGAGAAGGACGAAGACGAAAGTATTGCGGTCTTTTTCCTTATCCAGATGGCTCATCAGACCCATGGCCAGCGGTAACATCATGGCGGCGGTGGCCGTGTTGCTAATCCACATGGAAAGGAGGGCGGTAACGGCAAACAGGAGGTGCACGGCGATAAAGGTGTTGCCGCGCGAAAGGGAAATCAGCCAGACGGCGATTTTCCGGTCCAGCTTCTGCATGTGCAGCGCGGTGGCCAGTGCGAATCCGCCGAAAAAGACATAAATAATCGGGTCGGAAAATCCTGCCAAAGCCTGTTTGGTGCCCATTTCGGGAACTTGGAACAAAATGGCGAAAAGCGGCACAATCAATGCGGTTACCGTGATGTGCACGGCTTCGGTAAACCACATGATGGCGACAAATGCCAAGATGGTCAGGCCTTTATTGACATTTTCGTCATAAGGCAGGATTTGATAGAGCACCACGCTGATAATGGTGGCAACGATGGCGATCATCAGGCCTCGGAAATTGGTTATCGGCGCTTGCGCACTCAATAGTTCCACGTTTTCCGGCTGTTGGTCGATTTGAGGTTTGTTTGTCATGGAAAATCTCTCCTAATGGATTCTTCTTGCCGAAAGCCGAAGCTTCGGTGTGCGCACGATAACATGAATTTACATGAAATGGCAAAAAATTAAAGTAAGGGGATTTTCCAGACATCGAAAATATTGTTTCAGACGGCCTTTACAGCGGCTTTTGATACGTCTGGAGGCCGTCTGAAAAATTATTCTTGCAGTCGGGCAGACAAATCGCGAAAGAAGCCGTCTTCAAAATCGGCTTTCAGCTCGCTGCCGTTGCGTTGCGCCGTGATGCCGATGTGTTTGCCGTTTTCGCTCTGCTCAATTTGATAACCTGCTTGGCGCAGATATTCGGCAACGGCTTCGTGCTGCTGATACAGCACAAACGTTGCCACCATCTCGGGAATGACGACAGTGGCGCGGACAGGATTCTCGGCGGCCAATGCCTGCTGAAGACGAGTGTCGCGCAGGGCAAATACGGCAATGCCTGCATCGTGAAATGCCAAATAATAGCTGTCCGCCTGCGTGATGCCGACGGCAACGGCAGCCACCGCCTCCACATCGTCCTGTTCCAGTTCAAACGTACGTTCAGTCAGCCACGCAATGCCGTTTTCCTTGCCGTATCGTTGCAATGCAAAGCTGTCGCGCACGATGTTTTCGGCAAAATCCTAACCTTGGTTGCCCCAAGCCCACAGCCAAGTGCCGCCGCGCAACACATCCGCCTCAACGCCATAGGCATATTGCAATACTTCTCGCCCAGCCTGCAATTCCTGCTCGGCCTCACCGCCTTCCACCAGCCGTTCAGCCGTATGCAGTTTGCCGGTTATCTGTGGGTATGGGCGGGCTGTGGGGCGCACGTAAAACAAGGACTACCTGAAAACCGCCGTATCGATTTTCAGGTAGCCTCACATGAGCCGATTCCAAGCCTGCGCTATAGTTGGTTTCCAAACCACACCACATAACCGATAGCAAGCAACAGCAACACGATTGCCAGCCAAGTAATCGGCGATACTTTCAGCTCTTTGTAGCGCAAACCAATTGCCTTGCAGGCCCGATAGCGCAGGAAAAACGGCAAAAGGGCGTAGGCAAACATCGCGCCCACCGCCAGCCAAAATGAGATTTGCCCCGCCAGCGGCGACAATGAATCCAACACGCCCGCCATCCAAACAAACAGGGTAAGTAGTGTGGGTATGCCGAGCGTGTACGCCCATATCCGCCGAGCCTGACCCCAATGCACCGGCTGCTTGATGATTTGATAATTCGTGCCCGACAACATGGTCGGTTCCACCGACAAAACCCGCGCGCTATATAGCGGAATCAGCGGTACCCATAAAGCCACAATCCATGCCGTGGTCACGTAAGTGCCGTCCAGCTCGTAATCACATTCGCCAACAAACGTGGTGCCAAACCCATTGAGTGTAAACATCTTTTCCCTTTCTTGTGTTTTAAATAATTAACCCATGGGCTACCTGAAAACCGCTTTGCCGATTTTCAGGTAGCCTCAAATATCATTACCGCCTTACCCGTTCATGCCGCCGAAAGCGTTGTTGCCAGCAGGCTTTCGGCCGGTGCTTTGGTCTGCGGCGTTTCGCCCGGCGCGACATAGCCTTTGGCTTTCTTGGATTGGATGAGCTTGGCGGCATCTTTTTCGCATTTTTCCGCGCTGGCAAAGGTTTTGGTTTTGCTCTGCCCTTTCGTGCCGATGCGTCCAAAGGTAACCGTGTGGCTGCATCCTTCTATGTTGATTTGCCAGAATTTTTCGGATTGTTCATCGCGGTATTCCAAATATGCCATCCAATCGGTCTCCATGTGTTTTGAAAAAGTGCAGGCTGCTTTTTTTCAGGCAGCCTGCACTTGTCTTACTCAATCCCTTTTTTCGCCAAATAGCTCTCATAATCGCCCAGATAATATTCATAGCCGCCTTTGCCATCCAGCTCGATAATCTGGGTGGCGAGCGAGGACACAAACTGGCGGTCGTGCGACACGAAAATCAGCGTGCCTTTGTATTTTTCCAGCGCCATGTTCAGCGATTCGATGCTTTCCATGTCCATGTGGTTGGTCGGCTCGTCCATAATCAGCACGTTGGGTTTCAGCAGCAAGAGTTTGCCGTAGAGCATACGGCCTTTTTCGCCGCCGGAGAGCACTTTCACTTTTTTCACCACGTCGTTGCTGCCGAACAGCAGACGGCCGAGCGTGCCGCGAATCACTTGTTCGTCGTCGCCTTCCTGCCCCCATTGGCGCATCCATTCGGTCAGGTCCATGTCCACGTCGAAATCGTTTTCGTGGTCTTGCGGGTAGTAGCCGATGGTGGCTTTTTCCGCCCATTTGATGCAGCCTGCATCGGGTTTGATGTCGGACAGTTTTTCGTCAAACGCGCCGGCCAGCAGTTTCAGCAGGGTGGATTTGCCTGCGCCGTTCGGGCCGATGATGGCGAGGCGTTGTCCGGCTTCCAGAATGTAAGACAGTTTTTCAAACAGGGTTTTGTCGAACGATTTGGCCAAGTTTTCCACTTCCACGGCTTGACGGTGCAGCTTGTTTTTCTCATCGGTTTCAAAGCGGATATACGGGTTTTGGCGGGTAGACGGTTTCACTTCCACCATTTCGGCTTTGATTTTGTCGGCCTGTTTCAGGCGGCTGGTGGCTTGGCGGGCTTTGGATTTGTTGGCCGAGAAGCGGGCCACAAATTCTTGCAATTCCTGCAATTTTTCTTTGGCTTTGGCGTTGTCTTTCAGCGCGCGCTCGCGGGATTGGGCGGAGGCGAGCATGTAGTCGTCGTAATTGCCGGGGTAAACGGTGATGGTGTTGTAGTCCAAATCCGCCATGTGGGTGCAGACTTCGTTCAGGAAGTGGCGGTCGTGCGAGATGATAATCATGGTGCTGTCGTATTGGTTCAACACGCCTTCCAACCAGCGGATGGTGTTGATGTCCAAGTTGTTGGTCGGCTCGTCCAGCAGCAGCACGTCGGGTTTGGAGAACAGGGCTTGCGCCAGCAGCACGCGTAGCTTGAAGCCGGGGGCAACTTCCGCCATGGTGGCGTTGTGCAGTTCTTCGGCAATGCCCACGCCGCTCAATAATTCGGCGGCGCGCGCTTCGGCGGTGTAGCCATCGTATTCGGCGAACTTGGCTTCCAGTTCGGCGGCTTTCATGTAATCGTCTTCGGTGGCTTCAGGGTTGGCGTAAATCGCGTCGCGTTCGGTCATCGCCGCCCACATTTCGGTGTGCCCCATCATCACCACGTCCAGCACGCGCATGTCTTCGTAGGCAAATTGGTCTTGGCGCAGCTTGCCCAGGCGCACGCCGTGTTCAATCGCCACTTCGCCGCTGGTCTGCTCCAAATCGCCGCCCAAAATCTTCATAAAGGTAGATTTACCCGAACCGTTCGCTCCAATAAGGCCGTAGCGGTTGCCTTCGCCGAATTTGACGGATACGTTTTCAAACAGCGGCTTCGCGCCGAACTGCATGGTGATGTTGTTGGTGGAAATCATGGAATAGCTCTTTCAAATAGGGAAATCAAAAATCGGCGGATTGTAGCATAAGAGGGCATACGCCCGATAACGTACCGGATTTGGAATTTTTCAGACGGCCTTAAAACAGGCTGTAAAGCCATACGCCCAACAGGGTCAGGAGGATGGCGACGGCACAGCCGACTTTCGCCACCACGCCCAAGATGAAGCCTATAAAGGCTCCGATGCCGACTTTTCCTGCCAGCCAGGCATCTTTGCGGGCGAGGAATTCTCCGATTGCGGCACCGAGCAGAGGGCCGAGCAGCAGGCCGGGAATGCCGAAAAAGGCACCGGCAATGCCGCCGAAAAACGATCCCCAGACGGCCTCTTTACTTGCGCCGGTGAATTTTGCGCCGAGCATTCCCGCTACGAAATCGGTTGCCGTGCCGACGGCAGTAAAGATGCCGATGGCAATCAGGGTGCCGCTGCCGATGGTGGCGTAGTCGTCGGCATATCCGAGCAGCCAGGCTCCGACGAACATGAGGATCAGTCCGGGAAGGGCAGGGTATATCGTGCCGAGCAGGCCGATGGCGAGGGCGGTCAGTCCGAGGATGATGAGCAGGGTGGGTGCCATGATGCAGGTACTTTCTAAACGGCTGGTGGGGAAATATGTTTTTCAGACGGCCCGGATGGTGTGCGAAGTGGGGAAACCATGTCAAGGCCGTCTGAAAGATTCGGGAGAAGATTGATTGTAAGGGCGGTTTTCAGACGGCCTAACGCCGTTTGTCTTTCTGATTGGCGATGCCCATCAAGAGGGCGAGGATGATCATAATGGACAACGTGGATGTGCCGCCGTAGCTGACCAGCGGCAGCGGTACGCCGACCACGGGCAGGATGCCGCTGACCATGCCCATATTGACAAAGGCATAGCAGAAGAAAGTCATGGTCAGCGCGCCGGCCAGCGTGCGGCTATAGAGGTTGTGTGCCTGTGAGGCGATGTAGAGCCCGCGGCCGAGGATGACCAGGTAAATCAACAGCAGAAGGAGGTTGCCGATCAGGCCAAATTCTTCGCCATATACCGCGAAGATGAAGTCGGTGGTGGACTCGGGGATGTAATCGAGATGGGTTTGCGTACCGTTGAGCCAGCCTTTGCCCCAAACGCCGCCCGAACCGATGGCAATCATCGATTGGATGATGTGGTATCCGTCGCCAAGCGGGTCTTTTGTCGGATCGAGCAGAGTGAGGACGCGGGTTTTTTGATAGTCGTGCATACCGTAGTTCCACATCAACGGCAGGGCACAGATGAAGAGGACGACGGAGGCGAAAATGACTTTCCACGGTAGTCCGGCGAAGAAGACGACGAACAGGCCGGAAGCCATAATCAGGGTGGCCGTGCCGAGGTCGGGCTGTTTGAGGATCAGCATGACCGGCACCATGACCAATATCAGTGCGATCAGGTAGTGATGCCAGCGCAGGCTGCCGCTATGGCGTTGGAAATACCAGGCCACCATCATCGGCAGGGCTATTTTCATGATTTCGGAAGGTTGGATGCGGATGCCGAGGTTCAGCCAGCGGGTGGAGCCGTTTACGGTAATGCCGAAAAAATGCACGCCCAACAGCAGCAGTACGCCGAGAATGTAGGCGGGCGGTGCAAAGGCAGCCAGTGTTTGCGGCTTGATACGGGCAATAATCCACAGCAGGACAAAGCCGATGATGGTGTGTATGGTCTTGCTTTCCAGTCGGCCGATGTCTTGGCCGTCGGCCGAGTAGAGCAGGAACAGGCTCATGATGTAGATGATCAGCATGGCGTAAAAGAGCCAGGCATCCATCGGATCCCAAATCAGGCGTTTGAGTTTCAAGAGGATGTTTTCTTCGGTCATGGTGCGGCTTCCGAGGCGGCCGAATGTGCGGCTTCAGGGTTGTGGATGGTGCGGAAGGCTTCGGTGATTTTGTTTTCAGACGGCCTCACAGTGCCGCTGCCTGCCAGCAGGGGATTTTCCACGCCTGTTTTGTTGTGGTTGTCCACCGGGATGTCGTGGTCGCCGCCCGATTTGAGTTTGAGCAGGTAATAATCGCTCAGTCCGCGGGCCAGGGGGGCGGCATTGGCACCCCAGCCGCCGTTTTCCAAAATCACGGCAATGGCGATTTGCGGTTTTTCCATGGGCGCGAAGGCGATGAACCAGGAATGGTCGCGGTGTTGTTCGGCCAGTGCGGCGGCATTGTAGTTTTTACCTTGGGCGATTTGCACCACTTGGGCAGTACCGGTTTTGCCGCCCATGCTGTATTTCAGACCCACGCCGATTTTTCGCGCGGTTCCGCCCGGATGCAGTACTTTGGCCATCGCCGCTTTGACGTAGTTGAAATTACTTTGCTTGAACGGCAGGACGCGCTGCGGTTTAGGGTCGATCAGGGTGATTTGCTGTTTATTGTGATCCAGCAGCTCTTTAACTAAGTGCGGACGGTAAACCACGCCGTTGTTGGCCAAGGTGGCGGTGGCGTGCGCCATTTGCAGCGGAGTATAGGCGTTATAGCCCTGGCCGATGCTGATCGGCACCATCTCGGCCGTGTTCCAGCGGCGCCGTTCGGGCGGTAACTTGGAAAACCGTTTTTCTTTCCATTCGGGCGAGGGGAGTACGCCGCGGTATTCGTTCGGCAAATCGATACCGGTTTGTTGGCCGAAATCGAATTCCGCCAAATACGGACGGATTTTCTCAATGCCCATTTCAAATCCGAGGCGGTAGAAAAAGGTATCCGAGGAAACTTGGATGGCTTTGCTTAAGTTAGCCGAACCGTGGCCGCTGCGGACGGAGTCGCGGAATATATGTTTGGTTCCCGGAATGCTCCATGCGCCGGGGGCGGGAATCACGGACGATTGGGTAATTTTGCCGCTTTCGAGCAGGGCCATGGCCATAAATGGTTTGAAAGTGGAGCCCGGCGGATACAGGCCTTGGGTAACACGGTTGATGAGCGGCTTTTGCCAGTTTTCGTTCAATGCTTTCCAATTCTCGCTGTCGATGCCGTCGATGAAGAGGTTGGGGTTGAAAGACGGGTTGGATACAAAAGCCAGTACGCCGCCTGTTTGCGGGTTGATGGCCACCATGGCTCCGCGTTTGCCGCGCATCAGGCGGACGGCTTCTTGTTGCAGGCGGATGTCCATTGCCAGCTTCAGGGTTTGGCCGTTTTGCGGCGGAACGGTGCGCAGGGTGCGGATGATGTTGCCGTAGGCGTCTTTTTCCACTTCGCGGTAGCCGGGCAAGCCATGCAGCTGGCGTTCGTAAAAACTTTCCAAGCCGGATTTGCCGATGTGGGTGCTGCCCCGATACAGTGAGCCCAGTTTTTCTTCAGCCAGTTTGGCTTGGTCTTTGTCGCTGATGCGGCCGATGTAACCGATGAAATGTGCGGTCAATTCCCCATAAGGGTATTCGCGGAAGGTTCGGGCGTTAATTTCTACGCCGGGCAGCGCATATAAGCGGGCGGCGATACGTGATGCCTCGTCCGGCGTGAGTTTCAGCTTGAGCGGGATTTTTTCGTAGGAACGGAATTCGGTGCGGAATTTCTGAAAACGGTTTAAATCGGATTCGGTAATGTCGGCCAGTGTTTTTAGGACGGCGATTGTGTCGTCCAGTTTGCCTTTGATTTGGCTGGGTATGATTTCCAATGAGTAGGCAGGATAGTTACGCGCCAGCACAACGCCGTTCGCATCGACGATTTCTCCCCGTATCGGTGCCGTAGGAATTAAGGAAATACGGTTGGAGGCTGCTTGGGCGGTAAATTCGTCCCGTTTGTGGATTTGAAGATGGACAAAGCGTGCCGCCAAGATGCTGAATAACACGAAGATAAACAGAAAGGCGGCAAGTAGTCTGATACGGAAGTCGCGCTGGATGGAGGCATTATCATTGCCGGGACGCGAAATGTGGCGGAGTGTTTTCATCGGCGGCGACGGGGCAGGTTAAGGACGGCCAGCATTAATTTGTTCAGCATCGGCCAGGCCAATGCGCCCACAACAGGGGCTAAAAGTCCGGATAGGCCGATGAGGTGGTGTTCGCTTATCAGGCGGATAATCAGCAGTGTAAGCTGACTTCCGGTTAGTGCGATAAAGACGGCAACCGCTTGAAAGGCATAGCTTTGCAGGATAATGCGCCGTTGGTATTTTTGAATGAAGAAGACCATCAGGACATAGGCCAGCGCATGTTGTCCGAGTGGTAGGGCGATACCGGTATCCAGAATTAGGCCGCAGGCGAACGCGGTAAACAGGCCGACCGATTGCGGACGGTTAAGCCCCCAATACAGCAGGCTCAGGGCAGTCATTTCGGGCAGCCAGAAAGACAATGCGGCAGGAAACGGAATCAGGTCAAACAGCAGGGAAGCAGCAAAAGTGGCGGCAATCAGACGTTTGGGAATCCGGTTGTGAAAGTCGTCAAAATCAGTCATGGGTTCTTATTGGGGAGAGGATGCCGCAACGGAAGAGGCAGTCTGAATCGACAGTTCTTCAATTTGCGGCAATACCAAAACATATTTGCTGCTGCGAATGGCGGCAGGAATGGATAAGGTTGTGCGGTAGTAAGGCGTTCCGGAAGAACGCAGGGCACTTTCCACTTTGGCCACGGGAATGCCGGCAGGGTAGACAGAATCCATTCCTGATGTAACCAGTAAATCACCAGGCTGCAAATCGGCATCTAATGGGAAATAGCGCAGGGAAACCTGGTTGCTGTCGCCATAGACTAAACTGCGTACGCCAGTACGCGCCACCATCACGGGAATGACTGTTTGACTGCTGGTGAGTACGGTTAATTCGGCATTAAAAGGCTGCACTGCCGAGATTTGGCCGATTAGGCCGTATTGGTCGATTACCGCATCGCCGGCCTTCAGTCCGTCGTTGCTGCCTTTGTTTAACAATAATTTGTCAGACAAGGGGTTTTTGCCGTTTGAAACTATTTGTGCCGCCGTGCTGTTGCCGATACCACTGCCGGCTAAAAGGTTGAGTTTTTTCAATTCTGCCAGCTGAAGCTGCTGTACGTCGTTTTGCCGGATGGCGGTGCTCAGGCGCATATTTTCGGTTTGCAGTCTTTGATTTTCCTGAATGAGCGTTTGCTGTGATTGCAGGAATGTACTGCCGTAGTCATACAGTGCGACAGGCTGGTCGGCCAGCCATTGCAAAGGTTGCAGTGCGGTGGCCAAGTAAGCCTTGAGTTGGCGGACGGCTGCATAGCGGTTGTCCAATACCATCAACAGGATGCTGATTATCGACAGGATAATCAACCTATTGACGGGACGCTCGCGATAACTACGGGTAAAACTAAGCGATTTGGACATGGCGGATAACGGCGGAAATTAGGGGTTCGGAGCAAAAATCGAATTCAGACGGCCTATCAAGTCCAATGCGCGGCCTGTGCCGCGTGCCACGCAGGTCAGCGGATCTTCGGCAATCATAACGGGCAATCCGGTTTCTTCAGCCAAAAGCCGATCCAATCCTTTCAATAATGCTCCGCCACCGGTCAGTACCAAGCCGCGTTCGGCAATGTCGGCGCCCAGTTCGGGCGGGGTTTTTTCCAGTGCGGTTTTTACAGATTGTACAATTTGATTGATAGGCTCTGTAATGGCTTCAAGTATTTCGTTGGAGGAAATGGTAAACGAACGCGGGATACCTTCGGCAACATTGTGGCCTTTTACTTCGATTTCTTTGACTTCCATGCCTGGGAATGCTGTGCCGATTTCTTTTTTGATGCTTTCGGCAGTTGCTTCGCCAATCAGCATGCCGTAATTGCGGCGGACATAGTTAATAATCGCTTCGTCAAAGGCATCTCCGCCGACACGTACCGAATGGGAATATACCATGCCGGATAAGGACATTACTCCCACCTCGGTTGTACCGCCGCCGATATCGACCACCATTGAACCGGTCGGCTCGTCAATCGGCAGACCTGCACCTATGGCTGCAGCCATAGGTTCTTGAATCAGATAGACAGCTGATGCACCGGCTTCTTCAGCTGAGTTTTGAATCGCTTTTCTTTCTACTTGGGTAGAGCCGCAGGGAACACAGATGACGATACGCGGGGTGGCGGCAAAACGGCTATTGGTTACTTTTTTAATGAAATGCTTCAGCATATCAGAGGTTACGGTAAATTCAGCAATAACGCCGTCCTTCATGGGGCGGATGGCTTTGATGCTGCCCGGCGTGCGGCCGAGCATTTTTTTTGCATCAGTGCCGACGGCCAAAACCGAACGTTGTCCCGTGTCGGGGTGAATCTGCATGGCCACCACTGAAGGTTCGTCCAAAACGATGCCCTTGCCTTTGGAGTAAATCAAAGTGTTGGCGGTGCCCAAGTCGATAGCCAAATCATTGGAGAAATAACGTGTGATGAAACGCAGAAACATGAGTAATCCTGAATGGTAACAATGTATTGAACACATTTTCAGACGGCCTGAATCAAGCGCGACAGGCCGTCTGAAAAGCGGAAATCTTTAATGGCAGGGAAGGTTTCGGTTATAATCCCGCGCCCGAAGTAGTTCGGAAAACGCGCTATCATACCTTAATTCGCCAATATTGCTAATTATCTTTAAGGAATTTTTCATGGCCTTGAATTTGTCTGATGTGGAAAAAATTGCCAAGCTGTCGCGCTTGAGTTTGACAGAAAACGAGAAAACGAAAACTTTGTCCGAGTTGAATGACATTTTCGCTATGGTTGAGAAAATGCAGTCTGTGAATACAGACGGAGTAGAGCCTATGCCGCATCCGCATGAAACCGCGCTGCGCCTGCGTGAAGATGCCGTTACCGAAACTGATCACGCTGCCGAATATCAGGCTGTGGCCCCCGAAGTTCGCAATCGCCTGTATATCGTGCCCCAGGTGATTGAAGAATAAGTTAAATTTAATTTTTTAGAGAGTCAATGATGAACAAAATCTTAACAGCATTACTGCTCGGCGCATTTGCCGTTAGTGCTCATGCCGCACCGAAACAGGGTGATAACGAAAAATCCGCCGCCCTGCTTGCCGGCCGTTCGGGTAAAACCGTACATTTGTATGACTACGAAACCCCGGATGGCACATACAGTGCATCGCTCTATCCGTCCAGTGTAAAAAATCTTGGCAACGGTTGGTATTCGACCGTCACGCTGCATCAGCCTGCCCGTGCAGGCAAACATGCCCATATGCTGATTTTGGATTGGGTGCACTGCCAAGAGCCCAAGCAGTCTGTCATGAGTGCGATTGCACTGTTCGGAAAAAACGGCAAACTTGAAGAGCGCGCCGATATCCACGATTACGATAGTCCTGAAAAAATGCCGCAGGAAGTCATTGAGCAGGTGCAAAAAGAAGATTCCGAAGAAGCCATGCACAGCGGCAAAATGGTGGAAACCGTGTGCCGTCGCGTGAAATAAACAAGCATCAGATGTTTTGCTTTGCCTAAGCAGGCCGTCTGTAAAGCAATATCTACTCTTTCAGACGGCCTGAAAGGCATTTCTATGAAGCAGGATTTTATTCTGAAGTCAGTCGCCAAATGGCAGACGGTTTGCAACATTTCATTGTCGCGCAGGCGAGCCATTTTCAGACGGCCTGATAACTATGAAACATAAACACAGCAAGTCTGTATGCACGATGTCTCCCGATCGGCTTGTCAAAATACTGGCCTACCTGCGTGAATATGCTCAACAGTGGAGCAAAGCATACGAAAAAATCGCGGAGCAAGTCTGCCACGCATTTGCCGCTACCTCGCTGAAGATGAAAGGGATTATTGGGAAAATGTCCTTTTCCAAGGACACCGTGTAGGAGAAATTCCGCGTTTAAATCCCTGCTCCGCCATCACATTTATGGATAGTATAGGCAGGCATTTCGCCCTGCCATATTACTTGCTTTGGGCATTACAAGAACCAGACGGTATGGTTGCCGATAAATTGGCTTATGCATTGGAGAACAGCTATTACACTGATGAACTGCTGCTCATGCACAACAACGCACTTTGTTGAATGCAGTCCGTTTTCTCGTGGAAATAACGGCAAATACCTACGACGACGGCTACTATTCGTGTATCGACAGCCCATGGCAGGCTACATTTGAACACTTAAGCCAAATATTATCGGATGCTGATATTTTGCCCAATAAAAAATAAGATTTTTAAAAGGCCGTCTGAAAGAGCAAGTGTGGTTTTTAAAGAGTAATTGTGAAATAGACAATGACAAATACAGTCTGTTCCGCAGAAGAATAGACAAAATGCACGAAGCAAAGGAACCCCATGTCCACCGAGCAACAACACCTGCACACCGCCGCCATTAGCCACATCCGCCAATGTTTCAACCGTATCAATCAACAGGTCGAACAGGCAGGTAAAGAAGTTGCCGTGTATTATTTCTATCTGGTAGACGACTTTTTTGTCGCAGGCAACGCCGCGATTACCCATCAGGATTTAGAAACCTTTGCTGCCAAGCACAGGAAAAAATACAAAAACTGCACCATCCTGCAGGCGATTTGGGATGGCAGATGTACACTTTATGACGGCAAAACCGAAATCCAGAATGCTTCAGATAACTGGCTGAAAAACCAAAGCGAGCTCTACCAAGTTGCATACCGTAGCATAGAAAATCTAGATGATGACGACATCTATCAGCAAAAACGCACCGAATACGAAACAGCCCTGATAGCCGCACTGCAACAATGCGACCAAGAAGGCCTGTTCGGCAATCGCGCTGAAAACGGTATATTGCTGTTTGCGTTTTATATTGATGATTATGATGAAAATGACGAACAATCGCTGCTTTACCGTTCCGCCACGCAGCTCAACCAACCGGATACTTACCAAAAATTGATAGGCTGATATTTTCAGACGGCCTCAAAAGCAGCCTGCACCATTAACCCTTTAAAATTTCACTTATTTTCAACCGAAAGACCCTCATGACCCAATACACCCTCAAACAAGCCAGCCAACTGCTGCAATCCAAACAAATCTCCGCCGTCGAACTGGCAACCGAATATCTTGCCGCCATTACCGCGCAGAATTCGGCAATCAACGGCTACATCACACTGGACCAAGACAAAACCCTCGCCGAAGCCCGTGCCGCCGACGCACGTATCGCGCAAGGCAACGCCACGGCGCTTACCGGCGTACCCATCGCCTACAAAGACATTTTCTGTCAAACAGGCTGGCGCAGTGCATGCAGCTCCAAAATGCTGGACAATTTCGTTTCGCCCTACACTGCCACCGTCGTCCAAAACCTGCTCGACGAAGGCATGGTAACGCTCGGCCGTACCAACATGGACGAATTCGCTATGGGTTCGACCAATGAAACCTCATTCTACGGCGCAACCAAAAACCCATGGAATCTTGAGCACGTACCCGGCGGTTCGTCCGGCGGCTCCGCAGCCGTTGTTGCAGCACGTATTGCTCCTGCCGCGCTCGGTTCCGATACCGGCGGCTCTATCCGCCAGCCCGCATCACACTGCGGCATCACCGGTATCAAACCTACCTACGGCACGGTTTCCCGCTTCGGCATGGTTGCCTACGCATCCAGTTTCGACCAAGCTGGTCCGATGGCACAAACTGCCGAAGACTGCGCGATTTTGCTCAATGCGATGGCGAGCTTTGACGAGCGCGATTCCACCAGCTTGGAACGCAGCAAAGAAGACTACACCCGCGATTTGGACAAACCGCTCAAAGGCATGAAAATCGGCCTGCCTAAAGAATATTTCGGCGAAGG
Source organism: Neisseria sp. HMSC31F04 (assembly GCF_001807735.1). Classification (NCBI taxonomy): domain Bacteria; kingdom Pseudomonadati; phylum Pseudomonadota; class Betaproteobacteria; order Neisseriales; family Neisseriaceae; genus Neisseria; species Neisseria sp. HMSC31F04. The sequence goes on from NZ_KV790784.1 coordinate 39,605, forward strand.
CGCCGATGCCGATGTGCAGGCTGCCTTGCAAAATGTCATCGACCTCTTAAAAGCGCAAGAGGCGGAAACTATTGAAGTTTCCCTGCCCCAAACCGGCCTGTCCATCCCCGCTTACTACGTCCTCGCTTCCGCCGAAGCCAGCACCAATCTTTCCCGCTACGACGGCGTGCGCTACGGCCACCGCGCCGCCCAATTCGGCGACTTAGAAGAAATGTACAGCAACACCCGCGCCGAAGGTTTCGGCAGCGAAGTCAAACGCCGCATCATGATCGGTACTTATGTGTTGTCGCACGGCTACTACGATGCCTATTACCTGAAAGCCCAAAAATTGCGCCGCCTTGTCGCCAACGATTTTCAGACGGCCTTCGCGCAATGCGACTTCATCCTCGCCCCGACTGCGCCCACAGCAGCCCCAAAACTCGGCAGCGACATCCACGATCCCGTTCAGATGTACCTTTCCGACATCTACACCATCGCCGTGAATCTGGCAGGATTGCCTGCCCTAACCCTGCCCGCAGGTTTCAGCAGCAGTGGACTGCCCATCGGCGTGCAATTTATCGGCAACCACTTCTCCGAAGCCAAAATCCTTGGCGCAGCGCATCAAGTACAGCTGGCGAGCGATTGGCATACAAAAGCACCTGTGTGAGGTTTCTGGTAACCTTTGAGGCCGTCTGAAAACCGCATGGATGAATGATAAAAACGTGCGAAGTGCCGATCTGCCGCCAAGAAATGGTAATCTCATCAAGATATTATCCGCACAAGCGAACGAGTCATTGAAGATGAGAAAAGCAGCCTGCATCTCCCATTCTATAAAATGCAGGCTACCTGAAACCCAAGACCAAGGACATCTAATGCCCGCCGCAATCCTCGTATACGCCGCGCTCCTGCTCTGTAGCACCTCCGCCGTAGCCTCTGCCAATAGCGACATCTTGTTCTATTGCCAAACCACCAACGGTAAGCAAGTGCATATCCAACAACACGACAGCAACGTGCGCTACCGCTTTGGCAAAAACCCGGCCCACCCCGAACTGGAATTCACACAACCCAAAACTCAGGTTTACCAGCGGAACTTCACAGTCGATGACAACGGCTACCGCGCCCACGCAAGACAAATGTGGCTGCACAACGGTAATGCGCACTATGTCACTACCGTGCTTTACCTTTCAAAAGGAACGGTGTATTCGCTGGGCGTATACCATGACGGCAAAGATGTCGACATTCCCTGCCGGCGGCGACACGCCTTTGAAAACATAACGCGCATTGATGCTCTGCCTGAACTTCCTGACGATTTTGAAGTTGAATAAGTTATTGATTTACTGTATTAATTACGGTTTAAAATAGCGTGCTATCGCCGCCTCATTGGAAGATTTTTTTGACCTGTTTGACTGGGCATAATCCTTTTTTCAGGTAGCCCCAAGAAAACCAACTAAGAGATTACAATGAAAAAACTGTTCCAAACCAGTTCGTTAGTTTCCGTGCTCAATGTATCCGATTACACAGTGGCTCTGACATGGTACAGCGCATGGCTTGGCGAGCCCGATGAAACACCGATGGACGGAATGGCCGAATGGCGTATTGCCGACAATGCCTGGCTGCAACTGGATGCCACTGCAGAAACGGTAAAGCCCTCGGCGGCCATTATCGGCGTGAATAACTTGGCCGCCTGCCGCACCGCGCTGCTGGAAGCAGGAATTGCCGTTGGCGAAATCCAAGATTGGGAAGTGGTATTAAGCTGCGATTTGCACGACCCCGACGGCAATCAAATTTCGCTGGCACAAATCATCAGCCAACAATAAGGCTACCTGAAACCATGACCACCACCGACTTCATCCAAATCATCGGCACCGCCGCCTTCGCCGTGTCCGGCTACCTCGTCGGCTACAGCAAACGGCTCGACGTGCTCGGCGTGGTTATCACCGCCTTGCTCACCGCCGTGGGCGGCGGCATGATGCGCGATGCGCTGGTGGGGCGCATACCGCAGGTATTCCTGCATACCGACGCACTTACCGTTGTGTTTGCAACCCTCGTTATTGCTTGGCTGCTGCGTGTGCAACGCTATCGCCGTACCTACCTGACAACCGCCTTCCTAATTGCCGATGCCGTTGGCTTGGCCGCCTTCAGCATCACCGGGGCACAAATCGGTATTGCCCTACAATTAAACCTGTTTGGAGTCATCATGCTTGCCTTCATAACCGCCGTGGGCGGCGGCATTGCCCGAGATATTTTGGTGAACGACGTGCCCATCGTATTGCGCGCCGACCTCTACGGCAGCGTTGCCATCTTCATTGGCGGGCTGATGTATTTCCTCGCGCGGCTCGGCTGGATAAACGCCTTTACCCTGCATCTGCTGTTTGCCGCCGGCCTGTTTCTGCGGCTGGCCGCCTACCGCTTCCACTGGCAGCTTCCCGGCTTCCAGCCACGCAGAAAATAGCGGTAAAAGGCCGTCTGAAAGATAGAATCTAGGTTTTCAGGTAGCCTCTGCCCACCCGGAAATCCTTATAGTGGATTAAATTTAAATCAGGACAAGGCGACGAAGCTGCAGACAGTACAAATAGTACGGCAAGGCGAGCCAACGCTGTACTGGTTTAAATTTAATTCACTATACAAACCGATTAACCCTTCTTCAACAGAAAGACCCCTTATGACCTGGGAAACCATAATCGGACTGGAAATCCACGTCCAACTCAATACCAAATCCAAAATCTTCAGCGGCGCATCGACCGCATTCGGTGCGAAACCCAATGCGCACGCCAGCGTAGTGGAATGCGCACTGCCGGGCGTACTGCCGGTAATGAACCGCGAAGTCGTTGAAAAAGCCATCAAATTAGGCTTGGCTTTGGATGCGAAAATCAATCAGAAAAACGTGTTCGACCGTAAAAACTACTTCTATCCTGATTTGCCAAAAGGCTATCAAATCAGCCAGTTGGATTTGCCGATTGTCGAACATGGCAAATTGGAAATCGTGGTTGGCGACGATGTGAAAACCATCAACGTAACCCGCGCGCACATGGAAGAAGATGCGGGAAAATCCGTGCACGAGGGCTTGAACGGTGCAACCGGTATTGACTTGAACCGCGCCGGCACGCCGCTGCTGGAAGTGGTATCCGAACCCGAAATGCGCTCCGCTGCTGAAGCCGTTGCCTACGCCAAAGCCTTACACAGCTTGGTCACATGGCTGGACATCTGCGACGGCAATATGGCGGAAGGTTCGTTCCGCGTTGATGCCAACGTATCCGTACGCCCAAAAGGCCAAGCGGAGTTCGGCACGCGCCGCGAAATTAAAAACCTCAATTCCTTCCGCTTCTTGGAGCAGGCAATTAATTACGAAGTGGAAGCGCAAATCGAAATTTTGGAAGACGGCGGCAAGGTGCAGCAGGCAACCATGCTGTTCGACCCGGAAAAAGGCGAAACCCGCGTGATGCGTTTGAAAGAAGACGCGCATGACTACCGCTACTTCCCCGACCCCGATTTGCTGCCTGTCATCATTTCAGACGACCGGTTGCAAAAAGCCAAAGAAGAAATGCCCGAGCTGCCGAAAGAAATGGCAGCGCGTTTCGTGGCTGATTACGGCGTGTCCGACTACGACGCGCGCCTGCTCACCGCCAGCCGCGTGCAGGCTGCCTATTTTGAAGAGGCCGCCAAAGAGAGCGGACAAGGCAAGCTGACTGCCAACTGGATGAACGGCGAACTCGCCGCCATGCTGAACAAAGAAGGCATGGAGCTTACCGACAGCCCGATTACCGCTCCGCGCCTTGCCGCTCTGGTAGGCAAAATCGCCGACGGCACATTAAGCAGCAAATTGGCGAAAAAAGCCTTTGAAGCCATGTGGGCGGAACCCGAAGCCACCATCGCCGAAATTATTGAAAAACACGGCTTGCAGCAGATGACCGATACCGGCGCGATTGAAGCCATGGTGGACGAAGTGCTGGCAAACAACGCCAAAGCCGTGGAACAGTTCAAATCCGGTAACGAAAAAGCCCTGAATGCGATTGTGGGACAAGTGATGAAGGCCAGCAAAGGCAAAGCCAATCCCGCACAGGTGCAGGAGCTGATTAAATCGAAGTTAGGGTAAATTAAAGTGCAGGCTGCCTGAAAAACGATAAAAGGGTTTTCAGGCAACCTTTTTAGTAATCCAACCCAAGGAATCCCATGTCTTACTATCTCATACTCCGCAACCATACCGACCACCCTGACCAATGGCTGGAAGACGCCGCCTGCTCACCGAAGAATTCTTCCTGCAATGCGACGACTGTAGGGGAAACCTCTGTTTCTATGGAGTAGGCGACGAAGACGATGAAGAAAGCTACGTTGAGCTGTCATACGAATTCAACGCGGACACAGGTCGCCACGAAATTTGGTCGGACAACCCTACTTCTGCCTCCGCACACATCATGTATCAAATCGAACAGCAGCTGAACGATGGCACCACTTTAGATGCCGAATAAATACCAGTCTGCCTCTGAAAGTATTTTCAAGTAGCCTTATAATGCTGCTTAAATACCCGTCTACACTGCAAACTAAGGTGCAGGCTGCTTTTATCAAACGAAAAGCAGCCTGCACACATCCTAACGCCTGTCTTTTTGTGTACAGAAAGATTCAATCATGCTGATTAAAGAAGCCGACAGCCGCCAAAGCGACCTTGACGAACTCAACGCCCTGCTTGCACTGCCGCATGTCAATGCCGATACCAAGCAGCAAATCCGGCAGGAAATCCGCAATATCCAATCCGGCATCAAAGGCGAAACCGATGCCGCATTCCAAATCAACTTCCATTACGAAAACAGCCCAAGATGGGCAGTTATACACGACTTGCGCTTGGAATTTGAAGGCCACGCCGCGCAAATCGACCACCTGCTTATCAACCGTTTTCTGGAAATTTATGTGTGCGAAAGCAAGCGTTTTGCCGAAGGCATCGGCTTCAACGAGCACGGCGAATTTTACCGCTATGTCCAAGGCAAACCCTATGCCATCGAATCGCCCATCGAGCAGAACAACCGCCACATCCTACTGCTGAAGCGCCTGTTCGATAGCGGCGAAATCGACCTGCCCACCCGCTTGGGCTTCCGCATGAAACCCTCGCTGCACAGCCTGATTCTGATTGCCAATACATCCGCCATCCACCGCCCGAAAAACAGTAAAAAAGTGGACGGCATGGACAGGATTATCAAGGTGGAACAACTAGTTAAACGCAGAGACCAAGATTTAAAAGAAGAAAATTTCCTGCATACTTTCAGCAGCGTTAATAAATTGATTTCAACGGAAACGCTGCAAAATTTTGCCGAAAATCTGGCGGACTTGCATACGCCGGCGAAGAAAGATTGGAAAGCCCGTTTCGGCATTGAAGAAAGGCCGTCTGAAAAAGAGGCTGAACTCCTTTCTAGCATAGCCTTGGGCACACCGCAAACCAAGCGGCTGTTCTGTGCCGACTATAAAACAACTGTCTCCCCAAACGTTGCCGCTTTCTGCTGGAACAATAAAGGCCGTTTCCACGGCAGGGTATATTGCTTCGACTGCCAGCGGAAATATAAGGCCGGTTCATAGTGCGGAGTGATTGCACCAATGCGGATACAACAAAAAATATCCTAAAGGCTGCTTCTGCTTGCCCAAAAGCAACCTGCATTTTTATCAACGGAAACTCACATACCGACAACAATAAACAGCAGTTTTGTTCTCGGGGAATTTCATGAAAATTGCCAAAATCATGATTTTGTGGGCTGCTTTGCTTGGAAGTTCATGGGGGGCTGAATTGGACACGGCTGATGCGGGCGACTATGTGCTGCTGAACAAAGAACCGCAACCGATGAGCCTGAAAATTCATCTGTTTTTAGTCAGTCTTGCCATGCCGTCTGAAAATAGAATAGGGCATAAGCTTTAATTCTGTTAAAGCTTGATTTTCAGACGGCCTTCAAACCATTAAAAATCAAGGAATAAGATGAAAATAATATTATCCGCAGTCCGTTACCGTTTGCCGTTTAAGGTGCATCTTGCTGTATATTTTGAAAAATAATGGGAAAGGATAATTATGCCAGCGGGAGAAATTCTATTTTAAAATGATTGGATATGACTAATTCTTTGAATTTATCCGAGAATACCCAAATCAAATCATCGTTTATATCCTTTGCGCAAAACTCGAAGCCGGAGATATTTTTTAAGAATACAGGCGGGTGATCAATAAATTTTTCTCCGTCGATTTCATAAAAGCTTGATTTTTCCATATCCACTAAATTGGTAGCTAATTTAATTTTTCCCAGGAAAAATTTGAATTCTTCATCCTTAATTTTCAGCTTGGCAGGGAAGAAATCTAGTTCATTTTTTAATGTCTCAGCCAATTTATAAGTAAAATTTTCAGAAAACAATAATATTTTGGGAATGGTTTGAACGTAATCCGTTTGGTGAATGTTTGTAGAAGTATAGCCGCTTTGAGCAATAAAAACAGCTTCGTTTGTATACCTGCCTTCATTATAATTAATGAAATCGATAATTTTTCTATCTGCCTGCTTTAAGTCCGCATACGCATCTTTATTGTCTACGGCAGAATATATTTGATAAATATTCATTGTCCATCCTTTAAGATTAACATCCACCCGTCTGCTTTCAGACGGCCTCATTTATCCGAGCCAATAATTATGATCAACCTTTCAAACGATGAAGCATTAGGTGCCGCTGCCATCGCCGCACATAAATTTTCCTTTAAAAATAAAGAATATCTTATATGGCCACAGCTTTGCGGCTGTTTTCATTGTTTAACCATCTTTCATTCGACAGAACTGAAAGAGGATGACTTTCTGTCGGAAGACGACGGACAGTATACTGCATGGTGTCCTTATTGCGGCATCGACAGCATCATCGGGGAAGATTGCGGGTATGAAATTACCCCGGAACTATTGGCAGCGATGAAAGACTATTGGTTTTAAAAGATATAAAGTATAGAGTAGGGCTTTCAGACGGCCTCCAAATATCAAATAATCAAAAGAAAAAATGACTGAAAAATTTAAAGGCCACATTGTGAAGTGGCACGATGAAAAAGGTTTCGGCTTCATTAAATGCCAAGATTTATCGGAAGAGATCTTTTTTCATATCAGCCAATATAAAGGGAAGCAGCGTCCTGAAATTAATGAGCAGGTGGTGTTTACTTTAGGCAAAAATAGGCAGGGGAAAACGCAGGCTTTGCAGGTGCAAGAATGGCTGTTTGTGCGCAAACAACAGCGAAAACGAGAATATTGGCAACAGCAGCAAGACGAATTTGAGAATAATCGCCAACTTTTTACTGTTTGCGCCATGGCTCCCTATATCCTATTGGCAGCTGCTTGGTTGATTGGAAAAGTTCCGACTGTATTGCCATTGTGGTACATTATATTCAGCCTGATGGCTTTTGCAGCTTATGCTAAAGACAAATATGCTGCGGAAAACGGCAGCTGGCGTACTCCTGAAAATACGTTGCACATGCTTAGCCTGTTTGGCGGGTGGAGTGGTGCATGGTTGGCGCAAATTTGGCTGCGGCATAAATCAAAGAAAACAGAATTTCGCCGAATCTATTGGCTGACTGTCTTGATTAACTTGTCGCTACTTTTCTATTTATTATTTTCTCCATCAGGCCATCGCTGGCTTAGCATTTGGAGATAACTGTTATTTGTAAATAAGCGGTAAGAATAAAAATTTTTGAGTTGCATCAGTTATCAAAGACGGTATCTTTATTTTTGTTTGGGGCGGAAGGCGGTGCAGATGGCGGTATCGGTTTCAATGAAGCCACCGCCGATTAAATCCACACAATAAGGAATGGCACCGAATAGGCCTGGTACAACGATGCTGCCATCTTCCGAACGTACGCCGCCCAATGTTTCAGCAATGGCTTTGGGTTGGCCGGGTAGATTCACAATCAGGCTGTTGCCACGAATGCCTGCTGTTTGGCGTGACAAAATGGCTGTAGGTACATAATGCAGGCTGATACGGCGCATTTGTTCGCCAAAACCGGGCAGTTCCTTGTCTAATACGGCTTGTGTGGCTTCGGGTGTGATGTCGCGTGGTGCAGGCCCCGTGCCGCCGGTGGTAAAAATCACATCGCAATGCTCTTCATCTGCCATATGGATAAGCACGCTTTTGATTTCGTCTTGATCGTCAGGAATAAGGGCTTCCACATAACGGATCGGATTGAGGACGGCGTTGTCAAGCTAGCTTTTGAGTGCGGGAATACCTTCATCGGCATACACGCCGCTGCTGGTGCGGTCACTGGTGGAAATTAGGCCGATGGTGATGGTAGAGAGTGTGTTCATGATAATGGCAGACTCAAAAGATAGAAAACTGCATTGTACCTGATTAGCTGTATCTGTTGTGGGTACTGGCAATGTGTTCAATAGTAGTGCGTAAAACATAGGCCTCTAATAAGAAGGTTTATTTCGCACAAGGTGTTCATAATTCCCCTAAAAATGCATTCCACCCAAGAGAGTGCAGTAGTCTGATTGTATCTACATTATCATTTTAATTAACTAGTAGTCCTAGCAGGATTGAATCTTGTACATAAATTGATTTAGTCTTTTGATTTCTCATTGATTAAAAGTTTGATACTAAAAAATGCCCGTCTGAAAGTTTCCTCTCAGACAGGCATTTCTCTTCACTAAGTTTTCAGGCGGCCTTAACCTGCAGGTTCGTCCATCCAATCCACTTTGCTCATTTTACGCACAATCACCCATTCGTCGCGGTTAGAGCCTACTGTACCGTAGTAGTTAAAACCGTAGGCAAGTTGTGCGTAGCCGCCGATCATGTGGGTTGGTTTCAGAATGGCGCGGGTTACCGAATTGTGGATACCGCCGCGTTTTTGCGAAACCTCGCCTGCCGGAGTATGGACAATTTTTTCCTGTGCGTGATACATCAGGATCATGGTTTCGGGGATGCGTTGGCTTACCACGGCGCGACAGGCAATGGTACCGTTGGCATTAAACACTTCTACCCAGTCGTTATCGACAATGCCGGCTTTCTTGGCATCGACTTCGGAAATCCACACATGTGGGCCACCACGGAACAGGGTAAGCATGCGCAGGTTTTCCGAATAGGTACTGTGAATACCCCATTTTTGGTGAGGTGTGAGGAAGTTCAGGGTAATTTCCTTGTTACCGTTGGGGTATTTGCCCAGCAGTTTTTTGGTGGTTTTAAAATCAACAGCAGGTTTGTATACACATAAGTGTTCGCCGAAATCCCGCATCCATTTGTGGTCTTGATAGAACTGCTGGCGGCCGGTAATGGTACGCCACGGGATCAGTTCGTGTACGTTGGTATAGCCGGCGTTGTAACACACTTCTTCGCTTTCCACGCCCGACCAAATCGGAGAGGTAACGATTTTGCGCGGCTGGGCAACGATGTCGCGGAAGCGGATACGCCCAAATAGCGGATGCGGCCTACGCAGGTTCCGGAACATACAGTCGGCTGGCCGCCTTCGATACGCGGATAGCAGAATGTGCATTTTTCAGCTTTGCCGGAAGTCCAGTTGTAGTAGATTTTTTTGTAGGGGCAACCGGATACGCACATACGCCAGCCGCGGCATTTGTCTTGGTCGATCAGTACGATGCCGTCGTCTTCGCGTTTGTAGATGCTGCCTGACGGGCAGGAGGCTACGCAGGTCGGGTTCAAACAATGCTCGCACAGGCGCGGCAGGTACATCATGAAGGTCTGTTCGAACGCAGCGTGCATGTCTTTTTGAATGTCTTCGAACAGTACGTCTTTTGCACGTTTTTCAAATTCGCCTGCCAAATCGTCTTCCCAGTTCGGACCCCATTCCACTTTGTCCATTTTTTTGCCGGTAAGTACGGAGACAGGACGGGCGGTCGGCGGCGTTTTCATTTTCGGCGCGTTTTGCAGATGCTCGTAATCGTAGGTGAACGGCTCATAGTAGTCGTCGATTTGTGGCATGTTTGGGTTGGCAAAAATATTCGCTAAAATCTTCAATTTGCTGCCTTGTTTGGGTACCAGTTTGCCGTCGGGTTTGCGCACCCAGCCGCCATTCCATTTGTTTTGGTCTTCCCAGTTTTTCGGAAAGCCGATGCCGGGCTTGGTTTCGACGTTGTTAAACCACGCATATTCCACGCCGTCGCGCGAAGTCCAGACGTTTTTGCAGGTAACGGAGCAGGTGTGGCAGCCGATACATTTGTCTAAGTTCAGAACCATGCCGACTTGTGCTCTGATTTTCATGGTAGTGTTCCTTTTGGAGACCTTTGCAAAATCCCCCCAAAATCCCC